>NZ_CAKUCL010000008.1 GCF_934643405.1 uncultured Actinoplanes sp. | reverse complement strand
GTCCTGTACGAGCTCGCCACCGGCGAACCGCCCTTCGGGACCGGCGACCCGTTGCGCCTCATACATGACCACCTGGCCCGGCTGCCGGCCGCGCCGGCCGGCATCAACCCGGACCTGCCGGAACCGCTGTCGGAGATCATCCTGCATCTGCTGGAGAAGGAACCGGACAACCGGTACCAATCGGCGGACGGCATGATCCACGATCTGGAGCGGCTGCGCGACGCCCGGGCCGATGACGGCGAGTTCCGCGTCGGCGAGCACGACTTCCCGGTCCGGCTGCTGCCGCCGTCGCGGCTCGTGGGCCGCGACGAGCCGGTCGCGGCGCTCAAGGCGGCGTTCGCGGAGGCGCTGGCGGGACGGTGCGCGGGCGTGGTGATCAGCGGCGTGCCGGGAGTGGGCAAGACGGCGCTGACCGACGAACTGCGGCCGGTGGTGACCGCCGGCGGCGGCTGGTTCGTGGCGGGCAAGTTCGACGAATACCGCCGGGATCAGGAGTTCAACGCGGTTCAGCAGGCCTTCACCTCGTTCGGCAGGCTGCTGCTGGCCGAACCCGAGCACGAGGTGGCCCCGATCCGCACCCGGATGCTGCAGGCGCTCGGCGCGAACGCGGGTCTGCTCGCCACGGTGGTGCCGGAGTTCGCGACGCTGCTCGGGCCGGGTGACCTCGGTGACCCGCTGACCGCGGCGGTCCGGGCGCAGCTCGTGGCCGTGGGGGCGCTTCGCGCGGTGGCGTCGCGGAGACGCCCGCTCGTGGTCTTCATCGACGACCTGCAGTGGGGCGGAGGCGTCCCGCTCGGTTTCGTGGACATGGTGCTCAGCAACGAGGGATCCGAGGGTCTGCTGCTGGTCGCGGCGTACCGGGAAGGGCACGTGGACCCGTCGCACCCGCTGGCCGCCATGCTGTCGAGGTGGCGCGAGGCCGACGTGCCGCACCTGCGGTTGGGCAATCTCACCGGTCCCGACCTGGTCGCCATGCTGGGGGAGACGCTGCACGTGCCGCCCGCCGCGGCGGCCGAACTGGGCAAGGTGCTCGAGCCGCACTGCCATGGCAATCCGTACGAGACCGTGGAGCTGCTCAACGCCCTGCGCCGCGACGGGGTGCTGACCGCCGCGCCGGACGGGTGGCGGTGGGAGACCGAGGCCGTGCGGGCGCACCTGACCCGGGCGGAGGCCGGCGGATTGTCGGCGGCCCGGGTCGCGGCCATGCCGGATCGGTGCCGGCGGGCGGTGGAGGCGATGGCCTGCCTCGGCGGGCGCGCCAAGCTGAGCGTGCTCGAGATCGCGATCGCCGCGTCGGGCCGGGTGTCCGAGCTCCTCGAACCGGCTCTGCGGGACGGCATCCTGCTGACCGAGGCCGGGGCCGAGGAGGCCGTACGGTTCCGGCACGACCGCATCCGCGAAGAGGTGCTGAACGGGCTGGGACCGGATCGCCGGGCCGAGCTGCACCTGGCCATGGCGCGGCGGCTCGCGGCGGTGCCGGGCCTCTTCGCCGTCGCGGCGGAGCAGTACCTGCCGGTGGCGGACGCGGTCACCGAGCCCGGCGAACGCCGCGCGGTGTCCGGGCTGCTGCGGCGAGCCGCCGACGAGGTGGCGCAGATCGGCGAGTTCCCGCTGGTCCACGCGCTGCTGGCGGCCGCGCTCAAGCTCGCCGACCAGGCCGGCGCCGACGCCCTCATCGAGTTGCACACCCTTCATCACGCCGCCCTGTTCAGCCTGGGGCGGATGGAGGAGGCCGACGAGGACTACCGCGCGCTCGAGGAACTGGCCCCGAGCGTGCTGGACCGCCCGGCGGCCACCGCGCTGCAGGTGAAGGGCCTGACCCACCGGACCCGCTTCGCCGAGGCCATCGACCTGGTGATCAGGTCGCTGCGCGAGTGCGGCATCGACGTCCCCGGCACCGAGCGCATGCCGGCGGCCATCGAGCGGCAGTTCGCCCAGCTGTACCAGTGGCTGGACCACACCGATCCCGCCGCCGACCTGGCCCGCCCGGACCTCGCCGATCCGGCGCTGCTGACCGCGGGCAGCCTGCTCAACGCGATGCTCGCACCGGTCTACTTCGTCGGCGACCAGGTCATGTATTCGTGGGTGGGCCTGGAGGCGCTGCGCATCTGGATCGAGCACGGCCCCGGCCACACCCTGGTCGGGTCGGCGGCCAACGCGGCCTTCCACGCCATCACTCAGCGAGGTGATTACACCGCGGCGTACCGGACGGCACGGCGGATCCTCGCGCTGGGCGAGGTCCGGGGCTACGAGCCGGACACCTCGCACGCCCGCCTGGTCGTCTCGCTGCTGGACTCGTGGTTCGAGCCGGTGGAGAACAGCATCCAGGAGAGCCTGCGTGCTCGTGAAGGTCTGCTCGCCGGAGGCGACCTGGCGAACGCGGGCTACACCTACCACCAGACGGTCGTGGGGCTGCTGGACTGCGGTCCGACGCTGGACACCTGCATGGCGCAGGTGAACGCGGCGCAGGCCTTCGCCCGGCGCACCGGCACCGAGCAGACCTCGCAGTGGCTGGAGAGCTACCAGTGGCTGGCCGGCGTGCTGCGCCGGGAGGGCTCGGCCGCGGCCACCGAGGTGATCCCGGTCGACCGCTACGCGGGCAACCCGCTGGTGGTGATTCACGTCCACCTCTGCCGGGCGATCGCGGCGGCCATCTTCGGCGACCCGGCCGAGGTGGCGCGGCAGGGCGCGGCGGCGGTGCGGCTGCTGCCCGTCATCACCGGCTTCTCGATGAGTTCCCTCGCCCACCCGCTGTACGGGCTGGGCCTGGCCGGGCAGGCCCGGTCCGCCCACGGCGACGAGCGTGCCGCCCTGCTGGCCGAACTGGACGACGTGCTGCGGTGGCTGGGCGCCCGCGCCGCGGACGGGCCGGACAACTTCCTGCACCTGTTGCGGCTGGTGGAGGCCGAGCAGGCGTGGGCCATGAACGACTTCCGCACCGCGGCGTTCGCGTTCGACTCCGCCCGGCGGGAGGTCGAGAAGCGGCAGCGCCCGTGGCACCGGGCGCTGATCGCGGAGCATGCCGGCCACTTCTACCTGGCCCACGGCCTCGAGCACACCGGCTACGAACTCCTCGCCCAGGCGCGTGAGCAGTACCTGGCCTGGGGAGCGGTAGCGAAGGCCGAACAGATGGAGTGGGCCTATCCGGGCCTGAGCCCGTCGGCCGACGGCACCGCCGGCGAGGCCGGCCAGGCCGCCGACCACCCGCGCCGTGCCACGGTCACGGCCGGCACCACCGACCTGCTCGGCATCCTGTCCGCGTCCCGGGCGCTGAGTTCGGAGACGAGCGTCGAACGGCTGCACGCCCGGGTGGCGGAGGTGCTGAGCGCGATGACCGGGGCCACCGGCGTGGACCTCGTGCTGTGGGACGAGGCCCGGCAGGACTGGCTGCTTCCCGGGCCCGCGAGCAGCCGAGGCGGTCACTCGTCCGGCGGACCGGCCGGTGCGACCGGCGGTGATCCCGCCGCACCGGTGTCGGTCCTGCGCTACCTGCGCCGGACCCAGGAACCGCTGGCGGTGAGCGACGCCACCAGTGACGACCGGTTCGCCCGCGACCCGTACTTCGACGGCGTCGCCTGCTGCTCGATGCTGGCCGTGCCGGTCCTCGGCCGTGGTGCGCTGCGCGCGGTGCTCCTGCTGGAGAACCGCCTCATCCGCGGCGCTTTCACGACCGGGCGGCTGGAAGCCGTCGGACTCATCGCCGGCCAGCTGGCCGTCTCCCTGGACAACGCCCAGCTGTACGCGGAGTACCGGCGGATCGCCGACGAACAGGCGGCACTGCGCCGGGTGGCCACCCTGGTCGCCCTGGCGAAGCCGCCGGAAGCGGTGTTCACCACGGTGGCCGCGGAGGCCGGGCAGCTGCTCGCGGTCGACTTCGCGGCCCTGATCCGGTACGACGGGCCCGAGATGATGGAGATCGTCGGCCTGTGGACCGATCGGGAGGGAGTGCCGCCGACGCCGCTGGGAGCCCGGCTGCCGCTCGGCGGGACGAACGTGAGCACTCTGGTCTTCCGCACGCATCGCGCGGCGCGGACCTACCGCGCCGACGCCACCGGCACGATCGGCCAGATCGCCGTTCGCGAGTGGGGCTGGCAGTCGGCGGTCGGCGTGCCGGTCAGTGCCGAGGGCCGGCTGTGGGGGGTTCTGCTGGCGGGGTCCATCAGCGACGAGGTGCCGCCGCCGGACAGCGAGACCCGGCTTTCCGCGTTCGCCGAGCTGGTGTCGACCGCGATCGCGAACGCCGAGGCACGGGCGGAGGTGGCCGCCTCCCGCGCGCGGATCATCGCGGCCGCCGACCAGGCGCGTCAGCGCATCGAGCGCGACCTGCACGACGGCGCGCAGCAGCGCTTGGTCTCACTGGCACTGTGGCTGCGCGAGGCGCAGGCGGCGGTCCCGCCGGAGCTGGACGAGCTGCGCGCCCGGCTCGGCAACGCGGTGGCCAGCGCCAACGAGGCGGTCGACGAGGTGCACGAGATCGCGCGCGGTATCCACCCGGCCGTCCTGGCGAGCGGCGGCCTGCGGCCCGCCCTGCGAGCCCTCGGCCGGCGCTCCCCGATCCCGGTCCATCTGGACCTGCTCACCGAGCAGCGGTTGCCCGAGCACGTCGAGGTCAGCGTGTACTACGTCGTCGCCGAGGCGCTGACCAACGCGGCCAAGCATGCGCGCGCCTCGGCCGTCACCATCCGCGCCGAGGTGGCGGGCGACCTGCTGCGCGTCGTGGTGACCGACGACGGCACCGGCGGCGCGGTTGTCGGCGGCGGCACCGGCCTGGTCAGTCTCAAGGACCGGGTCGAGGCGCTCGGCGGCCGGTTGCGGCTCAGCAGCCCGGACGGCGGCGGGACGAGCCTGACCGCCGAGCTCCCGATCACCACGGTCGACGTCACTCCGATCCGGCCGGGTTCACCGCCCACGCCGGGCCGATGACGGACGGTGGCGATCGGCGGGTCTCGCCCGGGTCTCTAGGCTGAGGGGATGAAGGTTCTGTCCATCCAGTCGGCGGTCGCCTACGGCCATGTCGGGAACTCCGCGGCCGTGTTCCCGCTGCAGCGCATCGGTGTCGAAGTCGTCCCGGTCCCCACCGTGAACTTCTCCAACCACACGGGCTACGGCGCCTGGCGCGGGCCGCTCATCCCGCCGCCGGAGGTGGCCGAGATCCTCCTCGGTGTTCAGGAGCGCGGGGTGTTTCCGCAGATCGACGCCGTGCTGTCCGGGTATCAGGGCGGGGTGGGCATCGGCGACGTCATCGTCGACGTGGTGCGGCGGGTGAAGGCCGCGAACCCCGCGGCGGTCTATGCGTGCGATCCGGTGATGGGCAACGCCAAGTCCGGGTGCTTCGTCGCGCCGGAGATCCCGGACATGCTGCGGGACCGGGTGGTGCCGGTCGCCGACATCATCACTCCCAACCAGTTCGAGCTGGGCTATCTGACCGGCACCGAGCCGGCGAGCATCGAGTCGACGCTCGCCTCGGCCGACCTCGCCCGTGCCGCGGGTCCGTCGACCGTGCTGGTCACCAGCGTGGAGCGGCCGGACCGGGAGGACGGCACGATCGAGATGCTCGTCGTCGACCGTGCCGGCGCTTGGCTGGTGACCACCCCGCACCTGCCGTTCAAGGCGAACGGGTCCGGTGACGTGACGGCCGCCCTGTTCACCGCCCACTACGTCGCGACCAAGGATGCGGCGGTGGCGCTGGAGCGTACGGCGTCCAGTGTCTTCGATCTGATCGAGACCACTTACCGGTCCGGCGAGCGCGAGCTTCAGCTGGTGCAGGCGCAGGAGTTCTACGCCGCGCCGCGCATGCAGTTCACCGCACGGCAGGTGCGCTGATCACCAGATGCGCACCCGGCCGGAGCCGGCGGTCAGCGCCGCGACCGGGCCCGGCGCGGCCCCGGCCGTGCGCCGCTCGCCGGTCAGGTCCACCTCGATGAGTGCGGGGCTGCCGTCCGGCTCCTCGAAGTCGGCGTCGGCGAAGCGCACCCGGGGCAGGTCGCGGCCGCCGACCACGCCGAGCCGGGCCTCGGCGAAACCGGCCGGCAGGTCGGTCTCCAGGTAGACCGCGTCGCCCTCCTCGACGACTCGTACGGTCGCGTCGCCCAGCACGTGCGCGTCCGTCTCGGCGCCGAACGGGCGGGCGCCGGCGGCGTAGACGTTGCCGCCGGCGTAGACCGGTTGCAGCACGTCGAGGAAGCGCTTGTGGTCGCCCGGCGGCTGCGCGGCGATGCGGGCCAGGTACTCCTCGAAGGACGCCGGGTGCGCGTCGTAACCGGCCAGACCGTAGCCGGGAGTTGCTACGCCGTCGCTGCCCACGCCGTACGCAAGGGAAAGCTCGCCGCCCAGGAAGATGTTGCCGAAGTAGCGGTCGTCGCCGCCGCGGATCACCGCGTACCCGGCCACCTGGGTGCTGTGCGGCCGGTGGTACGGCGTGGCCCGGTCCATCACCGCCTCGAGACGCACCGTGCCGGCGAACAGGTTGCCGACGAACGCGCCGCCCTGGCTGAACGACTCGAACGAGGCGCGCGAGCCGAGCACGTTGTGGTCGACCAGGTAGGGCCCGTGGCTCACCTCGACGAACAGGTCGCGGTTGTTGTTGTGAAGGACGTTGCGGGAGACCCGGGTGCCCTGGGTCTGCCAGTCCAGCCAGATGCCGAGCGAGCAGTCGTGGATCCGGTTGTGCCGGATCTGCACGTCGATGGCCGCGTGCAGTTTGATGCCGCCGATCTCGTAGCCGTAGAACTCGCGCTTGAGCGCGATGCGGTAGATGTGGTTGTCCTCGATCGTGGAGAAGACGCAGCCCAGATGGCCGACGATGCCGTTCTGCCCGCAGTCGTGGATCCGGTTGCGACGGATCACGTGCGAGCCGATGTGCTCACGGTCCCAGCCGATCTGCCGCGCCGCGAACACCGACTCGAGCTGGTACTGGTAGCCGGGCTTGTCGCCGCGCTCGGTGGCGTAGTTGTGACCGGTGGACGCCTCCTTGCCGATCGAGACGGCCGAGCACTTGGCGTCATGGATGTCGTTGTCCTCGATGATCCAGCCCTGGGCCCAGTTCGGACCGATCAGGCCGGGCTGGTCGGCGGTCGGCGGAGTCCACGGGCTGGCCGCCTGGGCCAGCTCGAAGCCACGCACGGTGATGTAGTCCAGGTGCGGCACGAGGGGAGAGAACACCGACCGCCGTACGTTGATCTCGGCCAGCTCGGTGTTCGGGTCGGCGCCCTGGAAGTTCGCCCAGATCGTGGTCTCGTCGGGCCCCACCCGCGCGTACCAGACCAGGCGGGTCTGTTCCGGGTCGCGCACCCGGTCGTCGACCGCGGTCCAGTTGTCGGTCACCGTGGTGCGCAGCGGCGGATCGTCCAGCTCGGCGCGGCTGTCCGCCTCGTAGAAGCTGCGCCCGTTCAGGTACACGTCGCCGAGGTGCTTGCGGGGGGCGCCCGGCGGGTAGACGATCCAGTCCCCGGCGATCTCCTCGGCGAACGGGTTGAAGCCGCCGAAAAGCGTGTTCGGCACGGCCGCGCGCCACACCGTGCCGCCCTCGGCCACCCAGCCGGTGACCCGCTCCGATCCCTTGATCACCACGTGCTCGCCGTCGGCGGCGGTGTAGGTGATCCGGCGCGTGTCGCTCAGCCCGCCGCGTCGCGGCGTCACCCACTCCCGGTACTCCCCGGCGTGCACCACCACGGTGTCGCCGGGCCGGGCCAGCTCGGCGGCCCGGTTGATCGAGCGGAACGGCCGCTCGGCCGAGCCGTCGGCGTCGTCGGAACCGGTGGTCGCCACGTGCAGCACAGAGGTCATGAAGGGCAGGCTAGCCGTCGGCGGCGGCCGGCGCCCCTGACGTTGTGCCTCCGTGGGCGATGTTGCCGGGGCCCGGTACTTCTCAACTGGGGCCCGGTACGGACGATGGTTCCTGAGTGAGCACGGATCAGGTACCCGGTGACAGCGTCTCCGAACCGTTCGCCGCGTCCGGGGACCGGTCGTGACCCCGCGAGTGCGCGCCAGTAACGGCCAGCGCGAGCACGTTGTCGAGCAGCTCAACAAGGCCCTCGTCGAGGGCCGTATCAGTCCCGCCGAGTTCGGGGAACGTTCCACGGCGGCGAGCGGCGCGGTGTGGGCCGACGAACTCTCCCCGTTCACCGGCGATCTGCCGCGGCGTGCGACGTTCAGCCAACGGATCTCCGTGGTCGAGCAACTCGGCGAGGCGGCCGCTCAGGGATATCTTCGCTTCCCGGAATTCGAGGAACGCTCGGCTGCGGCGAATCAAGCGGTGTGGTCCGACGAACTTGCTCAGTTCACGCACGACCTCCCGGCGGCCTTTCACTTCGTTCCGGAGCACCAAGCGGCACCGAAGAGCGCACCGGCGGCGGCTCGGCGAAAGGCCCCGTCGCGGACCGCGATGGTCGTCGTGCTCATGGCGCTGTCCGCCGGGATCGGTGTTCCGTTATCGGTCATGACGGATGAGGCCGCTCCCATCGTCGCCGGATCCGTTGTCGTGCCGAGCCCGAACCCGTCGTCCGCTGTCGTGTCGGCGCCGACGACCGCCCCGGCCGTCGTGCGCACCACGTCAGCCCCGGCTCCGTCGGCGGCGCCGTCGTTCACGATCGAGTGCTCGGCCGGGCAATCCGGCGACAAGGTGACGTTCACGTCCCTGAAGAGCGCGTGGGCGGAGAATGGCGGGACCTATTCGTGTGAGGCCGCGGTGCCGGAATCGCACCGGCTGACCAAGCTCGAAAACGCTGCCGTGGTCATGGATCAGCGGATCGGCAATGGGGAGAGCAACATCGAGTCGCTGGAAGCGCTTGTCTCGCTGTGCGCCGACACGATGAAGTTCGAGTTCAACTACGACGACCTCCTCGATCCGAAAGCGGAGCCCCGGCCCTACACCGCCGACGACTTCACGAAGTTCGACCCGGATCGGTTGGCGGCCGTGTACAAGCTGTGCCCGGGCGCTCCCACGGCGCGGAGGATGCGGGAGGCGATCTACTCTCGATGATCGTCGCCACCGTGGCCTTTGCGACCGGCAGGGGGCGGGGAGGGGAGAGTCGGATCAGGGACGGATCGACCACCTTCCCCCGGCCGCTGGTGGAGGCTCGCGCATATTGCTGTTCGACGCGCCCACGCCGGCGTTGCAGCACACGGTTCACCGGCGAGCCTCAAGGGACGTGATGCGCATGGAGGTGACCTGGGCCCAGGCACTCAGCGCGATCGGCACCACGGCGGCGGTCATCCTGGCCCTGTTCTCCAACGTGGTGCGGTCCTTCTGGAACAGACCGAAACTGCGGCTCGGCCTGGACGACCGGCGCAGTGCCCGGCCGGGATATGACGAAGCCGACGCCATCCGCTGCTTCTGGGGGCGGTGGAATCGCGTCAGCATCGCCGGGCGCCCGCTGGTCCGCAGCAGACAGCCGGAATGCTGGATCGCGCTGACCGTCACCAACCTCGGACGGCGAGACACCGCCGACGAGGTGGAGGTCTTCGTCGAATCACTCGCCCCCGCCCCGGCCGACGCGTTCCGGCGCCATCAGAAGGACGCACGCCGGGCTCCGACGGCGGCGGGCCGGGGACCGAACCAGGCGAAGGCGTACGAAGCGCTGCCACGGAAGCCTGCCTGGTCGTTGAAGTGGAGAGATACGAATCGGTACGCCGTGGACATACCATCCCGGATCAGTCGCCGGGTAGATCTCGCGGTGGTGATACCGGACGCCGAACGCGAACCGGGGCTCCACATCATCATGGTCAAATCTCTCGCCGACATCGCGAATCCCCGGCCGGCCCGGCTCGGCAGCGCCTACCTCGACGGAACCGGGCTCTATGAGATCCAGCTGGCGGTCTCGGCGAAGAACACCCCGGCCGCGCGGTATCGCGTGACGGTGGGCGGACCGGACGCTCCACCGGCTTCCCGGCCCACGCCGGAAGTTCTGCGCCGCTTGCTGAGAATCGATCCTCCGGTGGCCGTCCTCGGCGTCTCCCGGCGCCTGGCGCGCCGGCTCGCCGGCGAGGAGCGGATGATTCGGCGGCTGTCCGCACCGAGCACGTAGCGGGGCGGAGTCACCCACCGTCCCCCTGGGGAGGTGGATGACTCCGCCCGTCGAGATCAGCCGGCCCGGTAGGCGAGCCAGACCAGCGTCATCCGGATGCTCTGACCCAGGGTGAAGCGGTCGAGGCACGGGTCGTCGCCGTAGCTCATGAAGTTGTGGACGGGGTCGCGGCCCGGAGCGGGACACGTGTCGTCCGACTCGTTGCAGAAGAAGATGTTGTCGCCGTCGGCCTGGTAGGGCGTGTCGATGACGTGGTCACCGGGAGCCGTGCAGCCGTTCTCGAAGGTGTGGTAGAGCCCGAACCAGTGGCCGGCCTCGTGGGTCAGCGTGTCGCCCTCGTTGTACGGCGCCGCCGCGCCTCCGGGCAGGCTGTCGTTGAGGATCACGACACCGTCCTGGATCAGGGTCGCCTCGTTCGGGAAGTACGCGTAACCGAGGAGGCCGTCGGAGAGCCCGGTGATGTAGACGTTGAGGTCGTCGTAGCCGCCCTTGTGCAGCGCGGCCTTGGCTTCCTGGTCGTCCGACGGGTCCACGTCCGGGTCGGACCAGTCGTACCAGTCGTCGTTCGCGGTGTAGTCGACGGACTTCGTGGCGAACCGGAAGATCGTCGGAGCGTCCTGACGTGCGGTTCGGCCGCCGTACGCCGCGTTGAGCACCGCGATCTGGGCATCGATCTGCTCCCGCGTCACCCCGCCGGTGCCGTCGGACCGGGTGATGACGTGCACGCGCACGTCCACCGTGATCGGAGCCTTCGGGATCTTCGACGTCCAGGTGAGGCCCTTCGACCTCAACCTGGTGGTCATCTGCTTCTCCGCCCGCGCTGCCTCGGCCGGGGTGAGGTCGTTGGGGTCGGACCCACCGGGCCGGTGGGAACGCACCCGGGCGCTCGACACCGAGGAGCAAGCCGCGACCGACTGCGCCGTGGAAGCCGCCGCGGCGGCCGCTGCGTCCACCGGGGTCGCGACCAGCGCCGCCCCCAGGAGACCGATCGCAGCCATGCTGACTCGTTTTCGTTGCATGTGGTCCTCCTCGTGGGCCTCCGGCGAGCGGCCGCAGGGGTCCGGCGATGGGTACTCGTGACGTCGAAGGTGCCGGTGGGGGGTGTGCTCGCGGCACGCCGTGAACGGACAGTCACTGAGAACGTATGAGGACGTTGTCGTTGGTCGATACCGTCCGAGCGGCCCATAGTCCGCTGCCGAACGCATCGATGAGGGTGACCGCGCAGCCGATTGAAATCCATGCATGTCGCACCTTGATGGTCCGGTGCCGGATATCCCGTAGATACGTGGTGTGGCACGTCGGTCCGTGCGCGACGGTGGCGGTTCCAGCACCCCAGACCGCATGGGAGGCCGCCATGGCCGAGCCGAACCGACGCAGACCTCGGATCCGGAATGGATCCGCGAGGGTCGTGAGACAGCCTGACCAGGGACCTGCGCGACGACCTCGAGGTCTACCTCCGGCTCGCGGGCGTGCCGAGCACGTGTCGGCGGCCGTGCGGAGCGTCAACGTTCCCGGCCGCCCGCACACCGTCGACGTGGCCGCCGGAACGACGACGATCGGTGGCTCGCGCCAGCGCGTCGACCGCCGCGCCGTGAAGGCCTTTGTGTTGCTGCCGATCTGCACGATGCTGTTCGCGGCGACCGGGGTCGCGTCGAGGCCCTGGGCGGCTCTCTGCAGCTGAACAGCGCCCCCGGCCGGGGAACGCGACTGCATGCCACCCTCGCCGTGGGGTGAGCACCGGTCGTGACCTTCGCCTCAGGCCGGTCCGGGCTCCGCCGCGGTCGGTGGCAGCAAGGGCACGGCCAGCCGTTCGCCGAGCTCGTCGATGGAGATGCCGAACGTCTCGCGCACCACCAGGCCGCCGGGTGAGACCACGAAGGTGGCGAGGTCGGTGTAGACGCGGTCGACGCAGCCCACGCCGGTCAGCGGATAGGTGCAGTGCGGCACCAGCTTCGGGGCCCCGTCCTTGGTGAAGAGGGTCATCATCACGTAGACGCTCTTCGCGCCGATCGCCAGGTCCATCGCCCCGCCCACGGCCGGGATCGCGTCCGGCTCGCCGGTGTGCCAGTTCGCGAGGTCGCCACCCGCCGAGACCTGGAAGGCGCCGAGCACGCAGACGTCCAGGTGGCCGCCGCGCATCATCGCGAACGAGTCGGCGTGGTGGAAGTAGGACGAGCCGGGCAGCTCCGTCACGGGGACCTTGCCGGCGTTCGTGAGGTCCGGGTCCACCTGGCCGGCGGTGGCGGCCGGTCCCATGTTGAGCATGCCGTTCTCGGTGTGCAGCACCACGCCCGAGTCCGCGGCCAGGTGGTCGGCGACCAGGGTGGGCTGGCCGATGCCGAGGTTGACGTAGGCGCCGTGCGGGATGTCGCGGGCCACGAGCGCGGCCATCTCGTGCTTGTTCAGGCTCATACCGCCACCACCCGGTCGACGTAGATGCTGGGCGTCACGACGGCTTCGGGGTCGAGCCCGCCGGTCTCGACGACCTCGCCGACCTGGGCGATCACCAGATCCGCCGCGGTCGCCATCACCGGCCCGAAGTTGCGGGCCGTCTTGCGGTAGACGAGGTTGCCCATCCGATCCGCGCGGTGCGCCCCGATCAGCGCGACGTCGCCCTTGATCGGCAATTCCAGGACGTAGGTGCGGCCGTCGATGACCCGGGTCTCCTTGCCCTCGGCCAGCAGTGTGCCGACGCCGGTCGGCGAGTAGAACCCTCCGATGCCGGCGCCCGCCGCTCGCAGGCGTTCCGCGAGCGTGCCCTGCGGCACCACCTCCAGCTCGATCTTGCCGGCGCGGTAGAGGCCGTCGAAGACCCACGAGTCGGCTTGGCGCGGGAAGGAGCAGACCATCTTGCGTACGGCGCCCCTCGCCAGCAAAGCAGCGAGCCCCGTGTCACCGTTACCGGCGTTGTTGGAGACCACCGTGAGGTCGGTGGCGCCCTGGTCGATGAGCGCGTCGATCAGTTGCACCGGCATCCCCGCCATGCCGAAGCCGCCGATCAGCACCGTCGCGCCGTCGGTGATGCCGGCCACCGCCTCCGCCGTGGTCGCGCAGATGGTGGCGCTCACGACACGTTCTCCAGCACCACGGCGAGGGCCTGGCCGACGCCGATGCAGATCGCGGCCACGCCGTACCGCCCCCCGGACTCGCGAAGCCGCGCGGCCAGCGTGCCGAGGATGCGGCCGCCGGAGGCGCCGAGCGGATGGCCGATGGCGATCGCGCCGCCCCGGCTGTTGACGATCGCGGGGTCGGTCAGGCCCTCGCCGAGCCACGCGTCGACGCACGCGACCGACTGGACGGCGAAGGCCTCGTTGAGCTCGACCGCGGCGACATCGGACCAGCCGATGCCGGCCCGGGCCAGGGCGCGAGCGGCCGCCTCGACGGGCGCGTAACCGAACATCGGCGGCTCGACCGCCGACACTCCGCGACCGGCGACGCGGGCGAGCGGCGACCGCCCGATGCGCTCGGCGGCGGCCTCGGAACCGATCAGGACCGCGGACGCGCCGTCGTTGAGCGGCGAGGCGTTGCCGGCGGTGATCGTGCCGTCCGGGCGGAACGACGGCTTCAACCGGGCCAGTTGCTGCGGCGACGAGCCCGGACGGATGCCCTCGTCCCGGGTCAGCTCGACACCCGGCACCGGCACCACCAGGTCGTCGTAGAAGCCCTCGTCCCAGGCGGCGGCCGCCAGGTTGTGCGAGCGGGCGGCGAACTCGTCCTGCCGCTCCCGCGAGATCCCGAACTTCTCGCCGAGCAGCTCGTTGGCCTCGCCGAGCGAGACCGTCCACTCCTTCGGCATGTTGTCGTTGACCAGCCGCCAGCCCAGCGTGGTCGAGACCGCGGTGACGTTCCCGGCCGGGAACGCCCGCGAGGGCTTGGGCAGCACCCACGGGGCCCGGGTCATCGACTCGACACCGCCGGCCACGACCACGTCGGCGTCGCCGGTCTCGACGGCGCGTGAGGCCATCATCGCCGCGTCGAGTGACGAGCCGCACAGCCGGTTGACCGTCGTCGCCGGCACCGAGACCGGCAGGCCGGCGAGCAGGACGGCCATCCGGCCGACGTTGCGGTTGTCCTCGCCGGCCTGGTTCGCGCACCCCCAGAAGACGTCCTCGACGGCCGCCGCCTCGAGGCCGGGCACCTTGCGCAGCATGCCCTGAAGGGCGACCGCGGCGAGATCGTCGGGCCGGACCTCGGCGAGAGCGCCGCCGAAGCGGCCGAACGGCGTGCGGGCCGCGGCGTACAGATAGGCGGAGTTCACGTCCTCAAGCTACGGCCGGGCACCGATCGACTCCAATACTGAATGAGTACGGATTGATAACGTGGGTTTATGGAACTGCGTCACCTGCGCTCCTTCGCCGCGCTCGCCGACGAGCAGCACTTCGGCCGGGCGGCGACCCGCCTGCACATGGCCCAGCCGGCGCTCTCGCAGCAGATCAAACAGCTCGAGCGCGAGTTCGGCGTCGAGCTCGTCAGCCGTACCACCCGCCGGGTCCAGCTCACCGAGGCCGGCCGCCGCTTCGCCGAGCACGCCCGCGCCGTCCTCGGATCCGTCGACCGCGCCTCGACGGACATGGCGCTGGTCGCCTCCGGCCAGGCGGGGCGGGTGTCGGTGGGATTCATCGGCACCGCGACCTACGACCTGCTGCCGCTCACCGCGCGCGAGGTCCGCGACGCGCTTCCCGAGGTGCGGCTCGACCTGCACGGTGAGCTGCTCAGCCCGGTGCTCCTCGACGGGCTGCTGGACGGCACGTACGACCTGGTGGTGCTGCGGCCCGACGGGGTGCGACGGCCGGAGGCAGACGTGCGGATCCTGCGCACCGAGCGGCTGATCGCGGTGCTGCCCGACCGGCACCCGCTGGCCGGCTGCCCGCGGATCGACCTGGCCCGGCTCGCCGACGACCCGTTCGTCATGCACTTCTCCGGCCACCGCTCCTCGATGCACGAGCACGTGCTCGCCGCCTGCGCGGCCGCCGGTTTCCGCCCACGGTCGGTCATGGAGGTCGGCGAGACCGTCACCCTGGTCGTCTTCGTGGCGGCCGGGCTGGGCGTGGCGCTGGTGCCGGAGCCGGTGCGCAGCCTGGCCCTCGACGGCGTCGCGTACGCGGAGCTGAACGACGACGCCACCGTCGGCCTGGCGCTCGCCACCCGGGCCGGCGAGGCGTCCCCGGCCGTCCGGCAGGTCGCCGAAATCGTCGCGCGCAACGGCGGATACCGGGCGAGCCGGTCGCTGACCGGCGCGCGCTAGTATTCGTGACTGCTGGCACCGTGAGGGGTGAACCGTGACAGAAAGTCAGGCGCGGGCCCGGCGGGTCGTGAACTTCAGTACCGCGGCGCTGCCCCCGGCGCACCGGATTGCGCTCTGGGAGGAGCACAACCGGCACGCGCTGATCGGCCTGCGATGTCGCACGCTCAGCGAGGCGCCGTTCGACGGGATCGAGCAGAACCTGCAACTCGATCGGATGCATCTGGCGCGCGTGCGCGGCACCTCCCACGTCGTGGAGCGCCCGGCCGAGGTGATCCGCCGAAGCCCGGCGGACTCGATCGCCGTCTATCTGACCGTGGTCGGCGAGGCCTTCTTCTACCACGACGACGGCGTGCTCACCCTACGGCCCGGGCAGGCCCTGATCTGCGACGCGGACCGCCCTTTCATGCGTGGCTTCTCGCGCGGCCTGGAGGAATTCGCGATCAAGGTGCCTCGCGAGACGTTCCGGGAGGTCACCGGTCTCGACTCGCTGCGGGCCCCGCTGGTGCGTGACGTCGCGCAGGGTGACGTGGCGGCTCGGACCTTCGCCCGGCTGGTCGAGCGCGCGCTGCGCCCGGACGGCGTGAAGCCGGTGGACGAGACGACGGTGCTCCACCTGCTCGCGAGCATGGCGGGAAGCAGCACCGCCGACCCGCGCACCGTGCACCTGGCCAACGCGCGCACCTTCATCGAGGACCATCTGACCGACGCCCGCCTGTCCGCCTCCCGGGTTGCCGCCGGCATCGGCATCAGCGAACGGCACCTGTCCCGGGCGTTCGCCGCAGCGGAGACGAGTCTGCCGCAGTTCGTGCTGGGGCGGCGTCTCGAGCGGGCCCGGGCGCTGCTCACCTCGCATCCACAGACGACGATTGCGGACGTGGCCGCCAGGTGTGGCTTCGGCTCGGCCACCTACTTCTCGCAGGCGTTCCGGGCGTACTACGGCGTACGCGCCGCGGACGTCCGCCGGTCGGGTCTCGACGGGCGGATAGCTTAACTTTCAAATTCCGCCACACCTTCGTATTTCCGCCGTGTTATCGCCATAACCTTGCAGGAGGGGTGACCTCCCGAGCCAGACTGATCTCGCCGGCGGCAAGAACGACTTCGTGGCAGCGGAACGAGGAAACAGATGGCTCAATTCAGCGACGGGATCGCGGAGACCAAGCCGCCCACGGGAACCACCGTGACGACCGACGTCCTGATCGTCGGCTCGGGACCGGCCGGGGCGGGCGCCGCACTGCTGCTGTCCACATTGGGCATCCCGAACATCATGATCACGAAATACCGGTGGACCGCGAACACGCCGCGAGCACACATCACGAACCAACGCGCGATGGAGATCTTCCGCGACGCCGGCATCGAGGGCCAGGTCCTCGCGGACGCCACCCCGCACGACCTGATGGGCGACACCGTCTTCTGCACCTCCATCGCGGGCGAGGAGATCGGGCGCATCCTCACCTGGGGCACCCACCCGGGACGCCGCGGCGACTACCAGCTCGCCTCACCGTGCCTGCCCGTCGACATCCCGCAGAACTACCTCGAACCGATCCTGGTGCGCAACGCGGCCCAGCGCGGCACCCAGGTCCGCTTCTCCACGGAGTACCTGGCGCACCGGCAGGACGCGGACGGCGTCGACGTGGACGTCCTCGACCGCCTGACCGGAGAGCGGTACACGATCCGGGCGAAGTACGTCATCGGCGCCGACGGCGCGCGATCGAAGGTCGCCGCGGACCTCGGGCTGCCGATGGAAGGCGCGATGGACATCGCCGGGTCGATGAACATCACGTTCAAGGCGGACCTCGCGGCTCACGTCGGTCATCGGCCCTCGGTTCTCTACTGGGTCATCCAGCCCGGGTCGAACGTCGGCGGGATCGGCGCCGGGCTGGTCCGGATGGTGCGGCCGTGGAACGAATGGCTCATCGTCTGGGGCTACGACATCAGCCAGCCGCCGCCGGTCGTCGACGAGGCCGCCGCCACGGCGATCGTGCGCAGCCTGCTGGGCCTGCCGGACATCGAGGTCGAGATCACCGGCACGTCGCTGTGGGGCAACAACGAGATGTACGCGACACGCCTGCACTCCGGGCGGGTGTTCTGCGCCGGTGACGCGGTTCACCGCCACCCGCCGAGCAACGGTCTCGGGTCGAACACGTCGATCCAGGACTCGTACAACCTCGCGTGGAAGCTCGCGGCGGTCCTGCGCGGGCAGGCAGCGCCCTCCCTGCTGGACACCTACACCAGCGAACGCGCCCCGATCGCCGAGCAGATCGTCAAGCGCGCCAACCAGTCCAGCCGTGAGTTCGCCCAGTTCTTCGAGGTGCTGGGGCTGCTCGACGCCAAGGACGAGGCCGAGATGGCGGAGCGCATCGAGGAGCGCAAGGCCGCCACCCCCCAGGGGGCGGCGAAGCGGGCCGCGCTCGTGTCGGCCATGGAGCTCAAGCACTACGAGTTCAACGCCCACGGCGTCGAGCTCGGCCAGTTCTACGAAGGCGCCGCGGTCGTTCCCGACGGCAGCCGGCGACCGGCGCCGAGGCGGGACCCCGAGCTGTACTACGAACCGTCCACCGTTCCCGGCTCCCGGCTGCCGCACGCCTGGGTGGGCGACGCCAAGCACCGGTTCTCCACCCTCGATCTCGCGCCGATGACCCGGTTCACGGTCTTCACCGGCATCGCCGGCGAGTCGTGGGTGGCCGCCGCCGAGAAGGTCGCCCAGGAACTCGGTGTGCCGCTGGAGACGGTGGTCATCGGTCCCGGCCGCGCGGTGACCGACCTGTACTACGACTGGGCCCGGCTGCGGGAGATCGACGAGGACGGTGCGATCCTGGTCCGCCCGGACAAGCACATCGGCTGGCGGTCGACGCGGCTGCCCGCCGACCCGCACCGAGCGCTGCATGACGCCATGGCGGCGATCCTCGGCCGGACCGGTGAGGCGTGACGGTCAGCTTCACCCACGAGACGCTGCCCCAACGGGTGGTGTTCGGCACCGGGCAGGCCGCCCGGAACGTGGCCGGCGAGGTGGCGCGTCTCGGCACCCGGCCGATGGTGATCGCGGCCGGGGCCGGGGGCACACCGGCCGAGCCGATACTGGCGGGGCTGCCGGGTGCGGTGCGTCACACCGAGGTCACCATGCATGTTCCGGTCGAGGTCGCCGAGCGGGCCCGCAAGGCGGCCGCCGGGCACGACGTCGACGTGCTGGTGAGTGTCGGCGGCGGATCGGCCACCGGTCTGGCCAAGGCGGTCGCGCTGACCAGCGGCCTGCCCATCGTCGCCGTGCCCACCACCTATGCCGGTTCCGAGGCCACCGACGTGTGGGGCATGACCGAGGGCGGCCGCAAGACCACCGGGTCCGATGCCCGGGTCCTGCCCCGGTCGGTGGTCTACGACGCCGCCCTGCTCGTGACCCTGCCGGTGCGGCTGAGCGTCGCGTCGGGGCTCAACGCCCTGGCACACTGCGTGGACTCGATGTGGGCGCCGCGGGCCGACCCGATCAACCGGGCGCTCGCGGTGGAGGGAATCCGGGCCCTGCACGCCGGGCTGCCGCGGGTGGTGCGCGATCCCGGCGACATCGAGGGGCGCGAGCAGACCCTGTACGGCGCCTACCTGGCCGCCGTGGCCTTCGCCTCGGCCGGTGCCGGACTGCACCACAAGATCTGCCACGTCCTCGGCGGCATGTACAACCTGCCGCACGCGCAGACCCACGCCGTCGTGCTGCCGCACGTCCTCGCGTTCAACGCCCCGTCCGCGCCCGGCATCGAGCGGCGGCTGGCGGAGTCCTTCGGCGCGGCATCCGCCACGGCGGGGCTGCGACACCTGCGAGAGCAGGTGGACGCGCCGCGCGCCCTGCGCGACTACGGGTTGCGCGAGACCGACATCCCGGCCGTCGTCGAGGCGGTCCTGGCGGTTGTGCCGCCGGGCAACCCGACCCCGATCACGGCCGTCAACCTCAATGAATTGCTGAGCCGCGCGTGGGCGGGATGGGAACCGGAATGAGTACAGAGCAGGAAAACCGCGAGTCGCAGCTGACCGAGCGGGTGGTCGCGTCCTTCGACAACACGCCGGACCCGAGGCTCAAGGAGCTGATGCAGGCCCTGACCCGGCACCTGCACGCCTTCGTCCGCGAGGTCCGGTTGACCGAGGGGGAGTGGCAGCAGGCGATCAAGTTCCTCACCGAGACCGGGCACATCACCGACGACCGCCGTCAGGAGTTCATTCTGCTCTCCGACGTGCTGGGCATCTCGATGCAGACCGTGACGGTCAACAACGAGGCGTACGGCGACGCCACCGAGGCCACGGTGTTCGGCCCGTTCTTCGTCCAGGACTCACCGGAGATCCCGCTGGGCGGCGACCTCGCGGCCGGCGCCAAGGGTCAGCCGTGCTGGGTCGAGGGCACGGTCACCGACACCACCGGCAAACCGGTGGCCGGCGCCCGCATCGAGGTGTGGGAGGCCGACGAGGACGGCCTCTACGACGTCCAGTACGGCGACGACCGGGTCGCGGGCCGCGGTCACCTGTTCAGCGACGCGAACGGCGAGTACCGATTCTGGGCGACCATGCCCACGCCGTACCCGATCCCGCACGACGGCCCGGTGGGCCGGCTGCTGGACGTCGCCGGCCGGTCGCCGATGCGCGCCTCGCACCTGCACTTCATGGTGGAGGCGCCCGGGCAGCGCACGCTGACGACCCACATCTTCGTCCGGGGTGACGACATGCTCGAGCAGGACAGCGTCTTCGGTGTACGGGACTCGCTGGTCATGGACTTCCAGCACGAGCCGCCGCACACCGCCACCCCGGACGGCCGGGACCTCGGCGGACGCCCGTGGTCACGGGTCCGGTTCGACATCGTCCTGGCGCCCGCTTCGGCAGCGGCCGAGGCATAGTCCGCGACGGCACAGCCCGGCCACCGCGGCCGGGCTGTGCCGTCTCGCGAGCACCCGCGCCGGTCAGCCGTTCGGCCGGTAATCAAGCGCCTGCAGCGACCATCGGTTGCCGTCCGGGTCGGTGAAGTACACGAAGTTCCCCCATGGCTGCACGTCGACGTCGCCGGCCGAGACGCCGGCGTCCAGCAGCTGCTGCCGGGCCGCCTGCGCGTCGGGCACCACCACCTGGATCTCCTGGGTGCCCGGCTCCTTGTCGGTGATGCCCTCACCGATCACTATCGAACAGGCCGAACCGGGTGGCGTGAGCTGCACGAACCGCAGACCTTCGCGCACGCGTTGATCGTGGTCGGCGTGAAAGCCGATGCGCTGGTAGAACTCCTTGGCCCGGTCGACGTCGTGCACGGGCACCGGGACGAGTTCGATCTTCCATGTCGATGTCATGACCACATCCTCGCGGTGATTGCGGCCACTTTCCGGCCGCAGTGGCCGCCGATTCGGCGTCCCTCCCCTCCGGCGCGGCTCGCGGCCGGGGCGGCCCGTGCGGGGCGTCGGAGGCCCCCGGCGTACGGGAGACCCGTGGTTATAGTTGTTGAAAACTGAACCATCGAGGGGTATTCGGTGAAAATCGGGTTCGTGCTGCCACACCTGCACCAGCAGGCCTACGAGATCGACAGGGCGGCGTATTTCGCCACGGAGGCCGAGAAGGCCGGCGCGGACAGCCTGTGGGTGGGCGACCGGAACATCGCGGCCGTCAATCCGAAGATCGGGGCCGGCGGCATCGGCAACACCATCCCGGTCGAGTACAACGGGCCCGCCGACCCGCTCATCCTGCTCGGCGTCGCGGCGAGCGCGACGGAGCGGGTGAAGCTCGGTACACATGTGCAGATCGCCCCGCTCTACCCGCCGGTGCAGCTGGCCCGCGCCTGGACCACGGTCGACCTGATCAGCCGCGGGCGTGCCATCGCGGGCTTCGGCGTCGGCTGGTCCCCGGAGGAGTACGAGGCGGCCGGGCTGGACTTCGCCACGCGCGGCGCCCGGCTGGACGAGATGCTCGACGCCCTCGACATCCTGTGGGGCCAGGACCCCGCCGAGTACCACGGGAGATTCATCGACCTGCCGCTGCATCACTCGCCGCTGAAGCCCGTGCAGCGGCCCCGTCCCCCGATCTATCTGGGCGGGACCGCCGAGGCCGCACTGCGGCGGACCGGCCGGCGCGGGGACGGCTGGCTGACCCTCTGCATTCTGCCGGTGTTCATGAACATCGAGATGATGGTGGCTCAGCGCAAGGTCATCGACGAGTCCGCCCGCGAGGCGGGGCGTGACCCGGCGTCGATCGAGACCGTCATGCGGATCAACATCATGCCGGGGGTGTCCGCGCAGCAGGTGGCCGACGCCATCAAGACCATGCGGGAGAAGACCGGCTTCACGCACTTCATCGTCGAGACGCTGTTCTCCGCGCCGAGCGTCGACGCGTCCCTCGAGATGGTGCACAGCCTGATCCCGATCGTCGACCGCGGCTGAGCGGCTGCTACGCCGGCGTCCCGGGCCGCCGGGGAACGAGAAGCCGGCGTAACGGATCGACCGAGGGGGTATCCCGCCCGGCGTGGCGGCTCAGCGTTTCCTGCGGCACCTCTCGGGTGCCTGGCGCCGGCTGCGTCGGCGCGCCGGGTGGCTGGATCATCTGATCCGGGCCGGGGTGCGCTACGACCGGGCCGACGGTGGCCGGCTCTCCGCCGCCGTGACGTACTACGCGTTCTTCGCCACGTTCGCGCTGGGACTGCTGGGTGTGGCGATCTTCGGCTTCGTCCTCGACGACCCGGCGGTGCTGCGTTCGGTCGAGCGTTACGCTGCCGAGGATCTGCCGCACCTCGACGTGCAGGCGCTGCGCAACGCGCGCGGCACGGTCGGCGTCATCGCGTTCATCGGCCTGCCGATCACCGGATGGTTCTGGGTCGACGCGTTGCGCTCGTCGATCCGCCGGATGTGGGAGCTGCCCGAATATCCGGGCAACCTGGTCGTCCGGATCCTCGTGGACCTGCTCGTGCTGGCCGGGCTGGGCGTGCTGCTGGCCCTCTCGCTGGCGGTGGCGTACGCGACCACCGTGGTCGCGAACCGGCTGGTCGACGCGGCGAATCCCAGCGTCATCTCGTCGCGGTGGCTGCTCGGGGCGGTCGGGTTGCTGGTGGCCATCGGCGTGAACACCGTTCTCGCCTGCGGCGCCCTGACCGGACTGCCCCGGGTGCGGATGCCGGTGCGCCGCCTGCTGGGCCCGGCGGTGCTGGTCGCGCTCGGCTTGGAGCTGCTCAAGACGCTCGGCCGTCTCTACGTGCAGCACACCGAGTCGAACCCGGCCTATCAGCTGGTCGCCGGCTCGGTCGGCCTGCTGGTCTTCCTGAACGCGATCAACCAGATGGTCCTGTTCGCCGCGGCGCTCACCGCGACGAGCACGGCCGGTCACCCGTCCGACCTCGCCGCTGAGGACGACGACGGCGACGATCCCGGGCAATCGGCGGATGGGGTCGTCATGGGTGCCGGTCCCGACCGCCCCGCGTGACCGGCGGTCCCGCGCCCGCAGCAGCTCAGCGGTGAGCGGGGCGCCCGGGTGGGGACGCGGCGCAACCGGTGGTGCGCCGGCGCAGGGCGGTGGCGTGGCCGATGACGACCAGCGCACATCCCGTCCGCACGAGGCTCGCGGCGATGGCGACGGCGATGAGAGCCGGCGGCCGTGCCGGGGGACCGGAGGCGAGGTGGACGCCGATGACGGTGAGGTCGCCGATGACGGCCAGGGCGGCGACGGCCAGCGTGGCGGTCAGCGCCCGGTGCGGGCCGGTTTCGGGCAGCCAGCGGATCAGGCGGCCGGTGGTGGCCAGCGTGCCGGCGGCGGTCGCGATGCCGGCGGCGACGACGGGCAGGACGGGGATGGCGGCCAGCAGCGCGAGCAGGCCGGTGCGCCAGGGGTGCGGGTGCAGCAGGAGCAGCCACCAGATGCCGACCAGCGGGCCGGTGGCGACGAACCAGGCGAGGGTGTGCCGGGCGTAGCCGGTGCCCTGTTCGGCGGGCAGCCCGGCGGGCGGTGAGGGGGTCGGGTCTCAGGCCTTCCCGCCGGGCGTGACCAGGCCGGTCTCGTAGCCGAAGACGACGGCTTGGACACGGTCGCGCAGGCCCAGTTTCTGCAGGATCCGGCTGACGTGGGTCTTGGTGGTCTGCTCGGAGATGAACAGCGCCGCCGCGATCTCGGCGTTCGACCTGCCGAGCGTCATCTGGCGCAGCACCTCGCGCTCGCGGTCGGTCAGCCCGTTGAGCGCCGTGGCGCCGGCCGGCCGCCGTGGCCGGGCCTCGACGAAGTTCTCGATCAGCCGGCGGGTGATGCTGGGCGCCAGCAACGCCTCACCGCCGGCCACCACGCGCACGGCCCGCACCAGGTCCTCCGGCTCGTTGTCCTTCAGCAGGAAGCCGCTCGCGCCGGCCTGCAGCGCGGCATAGATGTAGTCGTCCAGGTCGAACGTCGTCAGCATCAGCACGCGCGGGGTGTGCCCCTCGGTGCGCTCCGGCCCGAGCAGGGCCCTCGTCGCGGCCAGCCCGTCGAGCACCGGCATCCGCACGTCCATCAGCACGACGTCGGGGCGTAGGCTGCGGGACCGTTCGACGCCCAGCCGCCCGTTCTCCGCCTCGCCGACGACGGTGATGTCGTCCTGCGCCTCCAGGATCGCGCGGATGCCCACCCGGATCATCGACTGGTCGTCCACGATCAGTGTGCGGATCACCGGTGACCTCCGATCGGCAGTCGCGCCGCCACAAAATAGCCGCCCTCGTCGCGGACACCGGTCTCCACCGACCCGCCGGCCAGCCGGACCCGTTCGCGCATGCCGGCCAGTCCGTGGCCGGGCCGGCCGGACGCCTCCATCGGCTCGGCCGGCCGCGCCGCCGCGTCGTTCACGACCGACACCACGAGATCAGAACCCTGGAGATCCAGGCAGATCACCGTACGGGCGCCGGGCGCATGCCGGATCACGTTGCTCAGCGCCTCCTGGATGATGCGGTACGCGGCCAGGTCGACACTCTCCGGGAGCGTTGCCCCGCGGACGGACCCGGCTTCGCGCACCTCGACCGGCACGCCCGCGTGGTGCGCCGACTCGACCAGGTCGGCCAGGCGGCCGAGGTCGGGCACCGGGGCCAGTTCGGTGTCCGCGTCCTCCTCGCGCAGCACGGACAGCAGTTGCCGCATCTCGCGCATCGCCGATCGGGCGCCGGCGGCTATCCGGGCGAACTCCGCCTTCGCCTCCGGATCCAGGTTGGCGATGCGGTACGACGCCGAGGTGGCCTGCATGTGGATCACCGACATGCCGTGCGCCACGACGTCGTGCAGTTCGCGGGCGATCCGGGTGCGCTCCTCGGCGACCGCCCGCTGACTCTGCTCGACCTCGACGTCGCGCCGCGCGTCGGCGAGCTCGCGGCGCACCTGACGCCAGCGGCGGGTCAGCAGCACGACACCCAGCATGACCGTCGAGACGGCCGGGTAAATGATCATCATCGGCAGGCCGTCGGTGATGGACCGCCCCCGCGGGTCGAGCAGCACCACCACGGTGAGCAGCAGCACGCTCGCCCACCACGTCACCAGCGCCTCGCCCTGGCCGGCCCGGGCGGCGACCAGGCCGATGTGCGCGGTGAGCAGCACCATCGCCGGCACGGTCAGCGGCCAGGTCGCCTCCGAGCCGGGCGGGGTGGCCACCGCGAACAGGGCCACGGCGAGGAACTGCACCGCCGTCGCCGCCCGGGGCCGGACCAGGATCAGGATCAGCGCGGCGCTCTGACCGACGGCCGCCACGAGCGCGGCCGGCGTCGGTATGTCGAACTCCTCGACGGCCAGGCCCGCGTTGAACGGCAGCAACCCGAGCGCGAGCAGGCCCGTGGCCAGCCGCCACAGCAGCCAGGAGAACATCGGCCGGCGGGTTGGCCGGTGCACCACCGGCAGGCCGTCCTGGTCCGATTCCGAGCGAGCCGTCACGCGGCGACCATACCGAGGCCGGCCCCCCGGCAACGTCCGACCGGAGAGGTATCCGATCCCCTACGGGAGAGTGACGCGCAACGACTCCGGAGACCGACGCACCGGCCGGTGCCCAGCGCCCACGCTGCCGGACATGGATCTGCTCAGCCTGGTCGACCCGATGATGGCGTCCCCGCTGCTCTACCCGCTGCTGGCGGCCCTGAGCAGCCTGGACGGCGTCCTGCCGATGATCCCGTCCGAAGCGGCGGTGCTGACGGCCGGCGTCTTCGCGCACGCGGGCATGCCGAGCCTGCCGCTGGTGGTCGTGGCCACCGCCGTCGGTGTTTTCGCCGGCGACCACCTCGCGTACGGCATCGGCCGCAGCATCCTGGGTCCCCGGCTGATCGGCCGCTCCCGGCGGCTCAGCCGGGCCGTCGCGGCCGCGAGCCGGCGGCTCGACCGCCGGGCCGGCCTGCTGATCGTCGGCTCCCGGTTCCTCCCGGGTGGTCGCGTGACGATGAACGCGGCCTGCGGCACGGCCCGGCTGCCGCTGTCCCGGTTCAGCCCGGCGTCCGCGGTCGCGGCGCTGGCCTGGGCCGCCTACACCGCCGGGCTGGGCTTCCTGGGCGGTGCGGCGTTCGTCCAGAAACCGCTGCTCGGTCTCGCCATCGGTGCCGGCCTGTCGTTCGCGATCGGCGGCGTGGTCGAGCTGATCCGCCGGCGGGCCTCCCGCCGCAGGATCCGGCGGGCCGTGACGATCCGGCCGTCGTCTCCAGGGGCGCCGGGCCCTTGCCGGAGCCTGTGACAATCGCCGGGCGCGGGATGGCGGCCGGGGGAGTGTGGTGCTGTTCACGGTGTACGCGCTGCGGGTCCGGCACGGTGAGTTCCCGCCCTGGCCATCCGGTACGAGCTGGGTTTCGGCTCGGTGGCGTTCGCCGCGCCGCGGGTGCCGGGCTGGCAGTGCCGGCCGGCCATGCGGAGACCCGGCCGTTGTGGGCCGCGGCGCTGTTCGTGCTCGCCGCGACCCTCGTGTGCGCGGCCTGGGACAGACATCCTGTACGTCATCCGTGACTACCGACAGGCGACGGCGCGCCGGAATGGGGGCATGTCCGTTCCGACGGTTGGAGCTCCCATGACTGAGGCGGCATCTCTGGAATTCGACGTGACGGTCGAGATCCCCCGGGGCACCCGCAACAAGTACGAGGTGGATCCGCGGACCGGCCGCATTCATCTCGACCGGACGCTGTTCACCGCCACCCAGTACCCGGCCGACTACGGCTACATCGAAGGCACGTGTGGCACCGGCGGCACGGCGCTGGACGCGCTCGTCCTCGTCCAGGAGCCCACGTTCCCCGGGTGCCTGGTGCTCAGCCGGGCCATCGGCCTGTTCCACATGCGGGACGAGCAGGGGCCCACACCGAAGGTGCTGTGCGTGCCGGCGGCCGATCACCGGCTCGCCCACCTGCGGGACATCGACGACCTGGACCGGTTCCTGCGGCTGGAGATCCAGCATTTCTTCGAGGTCTACAAGGCGGTGGAGCCGGGCAAGAGCGTGGCGATCGAGAGCGAACCGTGGGCCGGCCGGGCGGCGGCGGAGGCGGAGATCGAACGCGCGCTGCACCGCGCCCGCGCCTGAGGTCTGAGCGCGACGAGAGCCGTACCGGAGCGCACCTGAAGTTGATCTCCAAGATGCCCGGGGGTCGGCTGGTTGTCGGACAGGGGCGGATCGAGGCGGCCAGAGTAGCCGCGACGAACCCTGTCGCAACCTCGAAGGACTGAGCAATGCCTCAATGGAGTTCCGGGCGCGTCTGGCGCCGGGCCCTGGTGGTCGCCGGCTGCCTGATGCCGATGATGCCGGCGGCCGCGCACGCCTCGCCGGCCGAGATCTCGGCGGTGGACGCGGTCGACCAGTTCATCGGCACCGAGATGGACACCACGCAGAACAAGAGCAACGACGCGTACGGCAACACGTTCCCGGGCGCGACCGTGCCGTTCGGCATGGTGCAGCCGAGCCCGACCACGTACAAGGAGGGCAACGCCCTCGTCGGCGAGAAGGGCGGGTACGAGTACACCGCCTCGCTGATCCGCGGCTTCGGCATGACCCGTTACGACGGCACCGGGTGCACCGGGCGCTACGGCGGATACGAGTTCCCGACGATCCCGTACGCGGGGGAGCTGCCCGGCGGTGTGCTGCCGTCCAGCCCGGCGGCCGACATCAAGAAGTACTACCTGAGCTTCCGTCACGCCAACGAGCAGTCGCAGCCCGGCTACTACGGCGTGAAGCTGGACAACGGCGTCGAGGCCGAGCTGACCGCGACCACCCGCACGTCGTTGAGCCGCTTCGACTTCCCGCGGACCGGGGGCTCGACGCTGCTGCTGGACGTCTCCGGGCCGAACAACCGCACGTTCGGCAGCGAGGTCACCATCGACCCGAAGACCCGCACCGTGTCCGGCTGGATGTACGGCGTGGACGTCTGCGACAACGGCAACTACTACAAGGCGTACTTCTCCACCCGGTACGACCAGGACTTCGCGTCGTACGGGACGTGGACCGACGACGCGATGACCGCGGGCTCCCCGCACGCGGTCAAGAGCACCACCGACGTCGGCGTGGACTACCGGCACGACACCGGCGCGTGGCTCACCTTCGCACCGGGCACGAAGGTCACCGCGAGCACCGGCTTCAGCTACACCAGCGTCGCCAACGCCGAGCTCAACCGCCGCACCGAGGTCGGCCGGCACGGCTTCGACGAGATCCGGCGCGACGCCCGGCAGCAGTGGAAGGACGCGCTCGGCACGATCGACGCCAAGGGCGGCAGCACCGAGCAGCGCACCACGTTCTACACCGCGCTCTACCACGCGTTCCTCAACCCGACCGTGCGCGACGACGTCAACGGCGAGTACCTGGGCTTCGACGACCGGACGCACGCGGTGGACAAGGGCCACCACTTCTACCGGAACATCAACTTCCCGGGCTCGGGCTGGGACGCCTATCGCAGCCAGGTGCAGCTGGTGGCGCTGACCTTCCCGCAGGTCGCCACCGACATCAACCGCTCGATCGTGGCGCTGACCCAGCAGAAGGGCTCGTGGGCGCCGGGCGCGGCCCGCATGCAGGGCGACAACTACCAGGTCATCCTGGCCACGCTCGACGACATGGGCGCGACCGGCTACGACCGGGCGGCGGCGCTGGCGTCGATGAAGAAGACCCAGGTGCTCCCGGCCACGTCGACGAGCCGGACCGACGGCTACCAGTACTTCGCCACCGGCATGATCGAGAACGCCAAGGGCGACTTCGCGACCTCGCGGGTGCTCGAGTACGCGACCGACGACTTCGCCATCGCGCAGCTCGCCGAGCGGCTCGGCGACAAGCAGGCGTACGAGTTCTTCTCGGCCCGCTCGCAGAACTGGATGAACGTCTTCGACCCGCAGACGCAGCACATCATGCCGCGCTCGCGCAACGGCTTCGACCGCTCGTTCGACCTGCGGGTGCGCGACGACGCGGCCGGTCGCGGCCAGTTCAACCAGTCCACCGGCTACCAGTACGGCTGGAACGTGCCGTTCAACATGTCGACGTTGATCGCCCGGCGTGGCGGCCTGGAGAAGTCCACCGCGGCGCTCGACGTGCTGATGGAGAAGCTGGACGCCGGCGCCTACACCCAGACCGGCAACTACCTGTCCAACCAGCCTGCCTTCGGTACGCCGTGGGTCTACAACTGGCTGCGCCGGCCGGCCAAGGCCACCGACGTTCTCTACCGGGCCGTGTCCGAGATGTACGACACCACCCCCTCCGGCCTGCCGGGCAACGACGACACGGGTGCGCTGAGCGCCTGGTACGTCTTCGCCAACCTGGGCTTCTACCCGGCCATCCACGGCACCGGCGACCTGGTCCTCGGCGCGCCGATGTTCGACCGGATCGTCATCCGCGCCGCCGGTTCGCCGCGACAGATCAAGATCAAGGCGTCCCGTACGGCCGAGTCCGCGCGCTACGTCGGCGGCCTGCGCGTGAACGGGAAGCCGCAGACCGCGTCCTGGGTCGACAGCGCGTTCGTCCGCCACGGCGGCACGCTCGACTTCACGATGACCGCCACCCCGGGCACGTGGGGCACCGGCGCTTCCGACGTCCCGCCCTCGTACACCGACGGCGCGGACGCCCGCAACAGCGTCGGCACCACGCCCGACGGTCAGGGCAACCTCGGCTCGCTGGACCTCAGCGACTGGTCGTTGTCCCGTACGGCGTTGGCAGCCGCCGGCATCACGCCCGGCCGGACCGTCCCCGGCACCGCCTTCACCTGGCCCGCCGCCGAGCCCGGCACGCCCGACAACTGGATCCCGCACGGCCAGCGCATCGCCGTCCCGGACACGACCGCCGGCGGCACGGTGTCGTTCCTCGGCCTGTCCACCAACGGGCCGGCCGCCGGCACGGCGGTAGTCACCTACACCGACGGCACCACCCAGCCGGTGCCGCTCACGCTGAGCGACTGGGGAGCCTCGCCGGCCGCCGGCGAGACCGCGGTGGCCACCCTCGCCGGGCGCAACAACGCCAACGGCACGGCGGGCACCGGCACGTTCCGGGTCTTCGCCTCCGCGCCGGTGGCGCTCGACCCGGCGAGGACGGTCGCCTCGGTCACCCTGCCCGAGTCCACCGACAGGGGCGTCATGCACGTCTTCGACGTCGCCGTGAGCTGACCGTCGTCCGGCCGGGGCCGCCGGGAGGACCTTCTCCCGGCGGCCCCGGTGCTACTTGATCGCGCCGCGGGTCACCCCGGACATCACCCACCGCTGGGCGAAGACGTAGGCGATGACGGTCGGCGCCATGGCCATCAGGTAGGACGAGAACGAGACGTTGTAGTTCGAGGCGAACTTGAGCTGGAAGATGTTCTGCACCACCGGGATCGACTGCAGCGCCGGGTTCGCGGTGATCAGCGACGGCATCATGAAGTCGTTCCAGGAGGCCAGGAACGCGAAGATGCCGACCGTGGCGTTCATCGGGGCGAGCAGCGGGAAGATCAGCTTCCAGAACGTCTGGTTGGTGGTGCAGCCGTCGATCCGGGCGCTCTCCTCCAGCTCGTACGGGATCGAGCGCAGGAACGCGGTGTAGAGCAGGATGTTGAACGACATCCCGAACAGGATGTGCAGCAGCGCCACGCCGGCCGGGTTGTCCAGGCCGAGCCGCGCGGTCAGCTGCACCTGCGGCAGGGCCACCACGGGGAACGGGATGAACATGGCGGCCAGCAGGTAGATGTAGGACCACTTGAAGAGCTTGTGGGTCCAGTTGCGGGCGATCGCGTACGCCGCCAGCGAGCACAGCACGATCTCGCCGGCCACGGTTGCCACGGTGATGCCGAGCGAGATGCCGAACGCCCGGGGGAAGTTGGTGAGCTCCCACGCCGTACGGAAATTGTCGAAGACCACGGGTGACGGCCAGGTGAAACCGGAACCGGACGCGGCCTGCTGGTCGCTCTTGAGCGACATGATGACCGCGAAGTAGAGCGGCACGATGACCGTCAGCGAGCCGACGGCCAGCAGGATCGTGGCGGTCCAGTTGACCCGGGGACCGTGCGGTCTCGGCGGACGGGGAGCGGCGGCCTTGGCGTGGGCGGGGGTCCGGACGGCCGTCGACGGGCCGGGGCGATCGATGGCAGTCATCAGAGCTCCACATCGCGGTTGCGGATCAGGCCGAGCTGCATGACGGACACGACGATGGTGAGGATGAAGAACAGCACCGCGTTGGCCATCTGGTAGGCGTAGTCGCCACTGCTGAAGCCGGTGAAGATGGTCATCGCGATGCTCGAGGTCGCGGTGCCGGGGCCACCGTTGGTGAGGCCGACGATCACGTCGTAGACGTTCAGGAAGTTCTTCAGCCCGAGAATGCTGTTGATGATCACGTAGCCGAACACCAGCGGGAACGTGATGCTGCGGAACTGCCGCCAGGCGCCGGTGCCGTCGAGCGACGCCGCCTCGTAGACCTCGCCCGGGATGGACAGCAACCCGGCCAGGTAAATGATCATCGCGCCCGGGATGGACTGCCAGGCGGCCACGAACACGATTGCCACCCAGGCCCAGTGCTCGCTGGCCAGCAGGCTGGTCTGGCCGGTCGTCCAGCCGATCTTCTCGGCCAGCGCCGGGATCGAGTTGGAGAACAGGTAGTTGAAGACGTACGCGATGACGATGCCCGAGATGACCATCGGGATGAAATAGATCCCGCGCAGCGTCTTCTTCCACTTGATCTTCGAGTTCAGGCCGATCGCCAGCAGCAGGGCGATCGCGTTGACCACGATGGTGGTGACCACGGCGAAGAAGATGGTGAAGCCGTAGGACTGCAGGATGCGCGGGTCGCTGAAGATCGAGGTGTAGTTGGTCAGGCCGACGAACTTCCACTCGCCGAAGCCGAAGTAGTTGGTGAAGCTGAAGAACATGCCGACCAGGCCGGGGATCGTGATGAACAGCGTGAACAGCGCGACCGCCGGAATCAGCATCAGGTAGTAGGTCTTCTCGACCTTGGTGGAATGGGTCGTCGTCTTGGTCGCCGGCAGCTCGTGACCGGTGTGCGAGCTCGCGGGGATGGGTGTCGTGACGCTCACGTCGTACTCCTTGCCGCCGTCAGGCCGAGCGCCGCGCGAGGCGGGCCCAGTCGGCATCGAGCCTCTCGAGGAAGGCGCCGGCGTCCTTGCTGATGAGCAGTTCCTGCAGGTAGTTGCCGACCGGGATGGACGCGGGCAGGTAGGTGCCGGCGCCCTGGTAGAACTTCGCTTCCTTCAGGTACGGCTGCAGGCCCGCGACGTGCGGATCGGTCACCGGCGGCGCGTTGCGGGTGGTCGACCAGGCCAGCGCCTGGGCGTTGTACTTGTCCTGGACCGCCGGCCGCATCAGGTAGGACAGGAATCTGCGCGCGGCCGCCTGGTGCGGGGAGGCGCGCGGGATCCACAGCGCGAGGTCGAGGTTGACGCGCACCTTCACGTCGGCCGGGTGGTCCGACGCCGGCATCGCGAACGTGCCGATCTGAGCCTTCGGGTTGATCTTGAGGATCTCGCCGACCGCCCACGGCCCCTGCGGATACATCGCCGCCTTGCCGTTGGCGAACGCCACATTGCCGTCGGCGTAGCCGCGGCTGGCCGCGTCCGGGTTGGTGTACTTCAACAGCGTAACGATCTTCGCCACCGCATCGGCGAAGTCCTTGCCGAACGATACCGGCCCGCCCGCCTTGAGCTGCTGGAAGAACGCGCTCACGTCCAGCGCGCTGCCGGTCACGTAGTCGAAGATGCCCTGGCTCAGCGTCCAGGTGTCCTTGAACGTCTGCTCGATCGGCGTGATGCCCTTGGCCTGGAACGTCTCGCAGGCCGCCAGGAACTCGGTCCAGGTGGCCGGCACGCCCACGCCGGCCTGGTCGAACAGCGCGGTGTTGTAGATCATCCCGGCGGCGGTGATCGAGTACGGCAGGACGCTGGTCTCGGATTTGTAGGTGGCGAACTGGTTGACCAGGGCCTGCACGGTCGGGTCGATGGTCTTCGCCTCGGGCATGTCCGCGAGGTCGGTCAGCGCGCCCCGGGCGAGGAAGTTCGAGGTCTCCAGGTTGTAGTTGTAGCAGGCCAGGTCCGGGGGAGCGCCGCGCACGAACTGCGGGATCAGTGCCGTCGGCGTCGAGTCGTGGGTCACGAACACCTCGTGCTGCGAGGCGTTGAAGCCGGCGGCGAGACCGGTGAAGTAGCCGACCACTTCGGGCTTGTTCTGCAGGAAGCGGATGTTGGTCGGGCCCGTGGAGGAGCATCCGGCGAGGACCGGGGTGCCGGCGATCACGCCGGCACCGGTCAGGCCGGACATGGTCAGGAATCGTCGTCGCGACAACGTCCCCATGTCCGTCTCCGTTCTGATGGCTACGGCATCGCCCGCAGCCAGGCGGTGGTGTCGGCGGGCAACGCCGGCGGGGATGAGGCCTGATCGAGCGGGCCGCTGGCGAGCAGCAGCTCGCCGGGCGGCAACGCCACCGCCGACGGGCCGAAGTTCGTCACCGACAGCCAGCCGTCCGGCCGGCGGAAATGCACAGTGGAGTCGTCGCCGTCGACGCCGACCCAGGTCAGGCCGGTGCCCCCGGCGAGCCGGCGCCGCAGCGCCAGCGCCTCGCGGTAGAGGGTGAGCGTCGAGGCCGGGTCGCCGTCCTGGCTCGCGGCCGCGTACCGGCCGAACCACGACGGCTGGGGCAGATGGGCGGTGCCGGCGCCGAAACCGAAGGCCGGCCCGTCCGCGGTCCACGGCAGAGGCACCCGGCATCCGTCGCGGCCCTTCTCGGCACCGCCCGAGCGCACCCAGGCCGGGTCCTGCAACGCGTCCGGCGGCAGGTCGGCGACCTCGGGCAGACCGAGCTCCTCGCCCTGGTACAGGTAGGCCGACCCGGGCAACGCGAGCATGAGCATGGTCGCCGCGCGGGCGCGGCGCAGCCCGGCTTGCAGATCCGGTACGGGCGAGGTGCCGCCGGACAGCAGCCAGGCGATCAGGTCCGTCCCCGGGGGAAGAGCGAAGCGCGACGCGTGCCGTACCGAGTCGTGGTTGGACAGTACCCAGGTCGTCGAGGCGCCGGAGGCCTCGGCGAGCTGCAGATTCTGGTCGATCGCCGCGCGGAAGTCGCGGGCGGTCCACCCGGCGAGGAGCAGGTCGAAGTTGAACGACTGGCCGAGGGAGTCGGCGGCGGCGAACAGCACCCGCCGATGTGCCGGCACCCAGGCCTCGGCGACCGCCATCCGCGGCGGCGTGTATTCGTTGAAGACCTTGCGCCACGACCGGTAGATGTCATGCACCTCGTCACGGTCCTGGTAAGGATGCGTGCCGTCGGCGAACACGGTCTCGGTCAGCTGCGCCTGGGTGGGCAGCGGTTCGGTGAAGTCCTTGGCCAGGAAGTGCGCGACGTCGACCCGGAAGCCGTCCGTGCCGCGATCGGCCCAGAACCGCAGCGTCGCCAGGAAGTCGTTGCGCACCTCGTCGTTGGCCCAGTTCAGGTCCGGCTGCTCGGGGGCGAACAGGTGCAGATACCACTGCCCGTCACCGGCCGGCTCCCAGGCCCGGCCGCCGAAGACCGCGGTCCAGTCGGTCGGTGGCCGCTCGCCGTGGTCGCCCTGGCCGGCCCGGAAGATGTACCGGTCGCGGGCCGGGCTGCCGGCGCCGGCGGTCAGCGCCTCGCGGAACCAGGCGTGCCGGTCGGAGGTGTGGTTGGGCACGATGTCGACGATCAGCCGCAGCCCCGCGCCGTGCAGCGCCGCGACCAGCTCGTCGAACTGCTCGAGCGTGCCGATCCGCGGGTCGACCGCGCGATGGTCGTCCACGTCGTAGCCGCCGTCGGCGAGCGCGGACGGATAGAACGGGCTGAGCCACACCGCGTCGATGCCCAGGGCACTGAGATAGGGCACCCGGGAGGTGATGCCCGGCAGGTCGCCGACACCGTCGCCGTTCGCGTCGGCGAAGCTGCGCGGATAGATCTGGTAGACCACGGCGTCATGCCACCACTCGGCGCTCATCGTCGACCTCTCTGCCGGTCTTGTCCCCCGTATTGCTCGATGGAACCGTCTTCGCCGGAACCGTATGATCGGATTGTCGGAAGATTAAATTTAGGCTCTAGATTTAACGCCTCGGAGGCACCGTAACCCTCCACGGCGGAGGGAGACAAGGTGCGGACGCCGGAATCTTCGATGTCCAATCGCGACATCCGCACGGCGAACGCCCGGATGGTGTTGTCCCGGCTGTGGGACGCCGACGCGATCACCGGTTCCGAGCTGATCGAGGCGACCGGGCTGACCAGGGCGACCGTCCACGATGTGTGCCAGGAGCTGATCGAGCTCGGCTGGATCGAGGAGCTGCCGAACCAGCGCGCCCACGGCGGCTACGTCAAGGGGCGGCCCGCCCGTCGCTACGCCCTGGCGGCCCGCGCCGGTGTGGTCGTCGGCGTGGACTCCGGCGACCACCGGGTCATCGCGACCGTCGCCGACCTGCGCGGTGTCGTGCTGGCCCAGCGGAGCCGCACCTTCACCGCTCGGGGCAACCGGCGCCGTACGGTCTCGGCAGCCATCCTGGACGCCCTCGCGGCCGTGCCGATCCCCGAGGCCGCGGTGCTCGCGGTGGTGGTCGGGGTGCCCGCACCGGTGGACGCCGGTGGCCGCACGGTCATCACGACCAACGAGTTCTGGAACCGGGTCAACCCCGACCTCGGCACTCATCTGTCGGCTGCGCACGGCTGGACCGCGGTGGTGGACAACGACGCCAACCTCGCGGCGCTCGCCGAAGGGTGGCTCGGCCACGGCCGCGGCTCCGACCAGTTCGTCACCGTGCTGACCGGCGAGCGCCTGGGCGCGGGCGTGGTCGTCGACGGTCATCTGCTGCGCGGCGCCCGCGGTGGTGCCGGCGAGCTGGTGTGGCTGGACCACCTCGAGGGCGTCGGATCGGCCGACGGCATCGCCGCGCTCAGCCGCCGCTGGGCCGCCGAGTCGCCGTCGCCGTCCTCCCGGCCGGTTGCCGGGTCGCCGTCGCTGACTTCCGGGTCGCCGTCGTCGCTTGCGGCGTCCGCGCGGTCGGCCGAGGAGGTTTTCGCGGCGGCGGCGCAGGGCGACCCGGTCGGCACCGCGGTGATCCGCCGGCTGGGCGAGCGCTTCGCTCGCATCTCCTCGGCCGTCGGCAAGGTCTTCGACACCGAACTGATCATCCTGGCCGGCGCGGTGGCCACCGCGTGCGGCCCGATCCTGGAGGTCGTCGAGCGGGAACTGCCGTCGCTGGCCATCCCGCCGTATCCCCGGGTGGTCGCCTCCGAGCTGGGCGAGGCGGTGGTGGCCCTCGGCGCGGTACGCCGGGCGATCACCTACCTGCAGGAGCACGCCCTGATCGACGTCGAGCTGCCGGCCCGCGTCAGCTGATCGTCGGGCGGTCGCGAGGGGTCTGCCGCCCTTCCCGAACTGCCCGGGGGACCTCGTGTCGGCCGGGTGCGGGAACGGACGCTATGGTCGCCCGATGGAAGTCAGGAGCGCTGCACGACAGCAGACGGTGATCGGGCAGTAACGCGTGTCGCACGGTCCCCGGCGCCTCAGCGCGCACCGGTTGCTCCTCGCCCTGGCTCTGCTCTCCGCCGGACCGCCGCTGGTCATCCACGACGGCTGGCGCGGGCTGCCGGTGGCGGTGGTGGCGGCCGCCTACGCGGCGTACCTGGTGCTGGGCAAGCGCTGGCCGCGGTCGCGTCGCCGGCGTGCCGCCGCTCGCGCTCGCGAGGAGCCCGAGCAGCGGCCCTGAGCCGTCAGCCGATGCCGGCGCCGTGCGCGGTGAGCTTGCCGAGCAGCTGGTGGGCGCGGACCACGCGCTCGGCGTCCTGCCGGCGCACCTGCTCGATGAACTCCAGGACGTCGTCGTGGCCCTCGGCGTCGGCGGCGTACTGCTCGTACACCTGAGCGCCTTTGAGGGCGTGGTACTGAATGCTGACCAGGTCGTAGACGATGTCGTCGGCGGGGGTGTGCGATTCGGCCATGGTTGCTCCTCGGTGGGGTGGTGATCGGCGCCGCGTACCCGTCGTCCCGCCGGGCAAACGAGGCCCGTCGCGCCGAGCGGTCAGCCGGCGATCTGCCGGCGGCCGGAGTCGCCGCCGCCGATGCTGATCCGGCGTGCCTTGGCCTTCTCGGCGATCGGGATGCGCAGCGTCAGCACCCCGTTCTCGTAGACGGCCTCCAGCTTGTCGGTGTCCAGGGTGTCGCCGAGGAAGAGCTGACGGCTGAACACGCCCATCGGCCGTTCGCTGATCACGGTCTCGACGCCCTCCTTGCGGGGGCGCATCCGCTCGGCCCGGACCTGCAGCACGTTGCGCTCGACGGTCAGGTCGATCGAGTCCGCGTCGACGCCCGGCAGGTCGAAGTAGACGTTCATCCAGTCGCCGTCGCGCTCGGCGTCGACGTGCATCACCGCGGGTCGGCCAGAGGTGCCGACGAACTGCTCGAAGAGGCGGTCGATGTCACGGAAGGGGTCGGTTCGCATCAACATGGTCGTGTCCTCCTCACCGAAGTCGGCGTCCCGGGGATCGCCCGGTCATTGAGCCTCATCGACTCAACTTACTTTCACCCCTACAACGGCTGCACCCGGCTGTCAAGCCCTCCCCGGGCCGGGACGCCGCCGGCGGGCGGCGGGTGTGTGGGCTCGCGGATCGGGGTACGCCCATGCCGTGGCGGAGGACAAGAAAACGGACGGTGGCGGGGACAGCACCCGGACCGTGGTGGTCGCGGTCGTGGCGAACCTGGCGATCGCGGTGGCCAAGACGGTGGCCGCCCTGATGACCGGGTCGGCGTCGATGTGGGCGGAGGCCGCTCACTCGACCGCGGACACCGGCAACGAGGTGCTGCTCTTCGTCGGGCTGCGACGCTCGACGAAGGAGCCGGACCGCCGGCATCCGTTCGGCTACGGCCAGGAGCGGTACTTCTGGACGTTCCTGGCCGCCCTCGGCATCTTCCTGGTGGGTGGCACCCTGTCCATCGGCGAGGGGATCCGGACCCTGCTGCTGCCCGAGCCGCTGGAGTCGCTGTGGGTCGGCATCGGCGTGCTGGTGGTGAGCTTCGGCTTCGAGAGCTACTCCTGGCACACCGCCCGCAAGCAGTTGCGGGCGGAGTCACGCGAACGCAACCGGTCCATGGTCGAGCACCTGCGCCGGGCCTCCGACCCCAGCGCCACGACGGTGTTCCTGGAGGACACCGCGGCGCTGATCGGTCTCGTGGTGGCGCTGGCGGCGCTGGTGCTGCACGCGACAACCGGCTGGGCCGGCTGGGACTCGGTGGGCAGCATCTGCATCGGCCTCCTGCTGATCGTGGTCGCGTTCCTGCTCGCCCGGCGCTCCAAGACCCTGCTGCTGGACGAGTCGGCGCCGCCGGACGTGGTCGACCCGATCCGAGCACACGTGACCGGTGCCGACTGGGTCGGCGAGCTGCGCGAGCTGCACGCGGTCTACGTCGGGCCGTCCAGTCTGCTGGTCAACGTGTGGGTGACCCCGGCCGCGGCGCACGGCGACGGCCCGGCCGCCGAGCTGGTGCGGCAGGTCGACGAGCTGCGATCGAGCCTGCTGCAGAACCCGGCGATCACGCAGGTGAGCGTCACGGTCGACGGCGGCCGTTCCGTGTCCCCGGTGCGGCCCGTGCCCACGGGCCGGGGAGCGGTCGTCCGCGGTCAGTGATTGATGGGTGCCACCGCTTCGCTCGCCGCCATCCACGCGGAGAAGGCGACATGGCCGAGCCCGAACGCGACCAGGTCGGCATCCCACCGAGCTGACTTCCCGCGCGCCGACCGGACGAGGAGCGCGATCGCGCCGGCGAGGTTGAGCGCGGACCACGCGCCGTTGACGATCGGTCCGGAGTTCCGTCCGGCCAGGGGAGTGAGGTGCCGGCGGCCGGTGACCGCGCTCGCGAGGTGAGGGGCGGCGTTGGCGACCAGCAAGCCCGCGGTGAACGACGCGATTCTCGAGCGCTGCATTCCTCCACGCTAGCCACCGCGGTCACCCCGCGCAGAGGCCCGGCGCGTCGGCCGGCCGGGGCCGCCGGTTGATCGACTCGGTCGCGGACAGTGGTCAAAATCGCGCCGATCCTCACCGTACGTAGTGGTCCCTATACCGGGCCTCAACGCATCATTGCTGCGTGATGCGCCCCTTCAAGCATGATCTTGGTAGATTCCTGCGCTCCCGGCGGGCCAGTCTGCGACTGGACGGGACCGTCATCGCGCCGTTCGCGAAGGTTCGGCACGGCTCGGGTCTGCGCGGTGAACAGGTGGCGCTGCTCGCCGGGGTGAGCACGAACTACTACGCGCGGCTGGAGAGTGGCGAGAGCCACCAGATGTCCGACTCGATCTTCGAGGGCATCGTCAGCGCACTGCAGCTGGACCGGTACGAGCGGCAGTACCTGGCCCTGCTGACCCGGCCCGCGCACGTCAGCTCGCGCGACCACGGTGCGGAGCGGGCGCACGCGGCGATCGACGCCGGGCGGCTGCAGGCCGGCGGGCTCCTCGGCCGGCGCACCGACCTGCTGGGCGCCAACCGGCTGTTCCGGGTCCTGTACGGGTTCCGCTCCGGTCAGCGCGTCAACATGGCGCTGCACCTGTTCCTCGAACCCACCATGCGCGACCTGCTGCTCGACTGGGAGGGCGCGGCGACCGACGCGGTGGCGCACCTGCGCGCGGCCTTCGGCGCGCGGCCGGGCGATCCGGCGCTCAACACCCTGATCGGCGAGCTGAGCAGGAAGAGCCCGGAGTTCGCGCGCATCTGGGCGGCGCATCCGGCGCTCGACGACGCCTTCACGGTCCAGCAGTTCAACCATCCCCAGGTCGGCCGGCTGACCCTGCTGATGGAGACCGAGGACGTGCCGGACCACCCGGGCCATCGGATGCACCTGCTGACCGCTCCCGAGGACTCCGACTCGGCGGAACGGCTGCGGCTGCTCTCCTCCCTGGCCGGGTGAGCCCGCCGCGCCACCGGGCGAGGTTGTCCTCGCGGTTGCCGCCGGCATCCCGGGGCCGTGCTGCGTCGGCGGCGTGATGGCGGCAGCCACCGACGACACGGACGAGAAGCCGGCCGCTGCCGTGCCGCCGCTGCGGAGCACGGTGGTGACGACAACGCCGGTCACCATGGCGCCGCTTCCCACAACGGATCGTCCTCTCCTGCACGAAGGAGGACTGAGGTTCGCCGGCCGGCGCCGTCGTCTCGACGTGCCGGCTGGTCCGGCACGGCTAACCTCGGGAGCATGTTGACCGCCGAGCGATGGGGCATGTGGCGCGGCCGGTACCGGATGCTGGCCGACGGGAACGAGGTTGCCGTCTGGGATCCGTCGTGGTGGCGCACCGGCGGCGATTTCGAGGTGGACGGGCACCGCTTCCAGGTGCGGGCCAACGGCTGGGGCACGAAATACCGGATGCTCGACGAGGCCGGCAACGAGGTGGCGCTGGCCGAGCGGCCCGGCCGCAAGCACTGGACGGTCCACGCCGACGGCCGCACGTACGAGTTCCGCCGCGCCTCGTTCTGGGGCAACCGGCAGGAGCTGCTCTCCGGCGGCGTCACGGTGGGCTCGTTGCGCCGCACCAGCGCGTGGACGGGCGCCATCGAGGCGGACCTCCCGGGGATGCCGCTGCCCGTGCAGATCTTCGTGGTGGGCGCCCAGATCGCCCGGTGGCAGGCTCAGCAGTCCGCGGCCACCAGCGGTTGAGCCCTGCCGGTGTCAGAGGGCCGGAGCGGGGAAAGCCGCCACCGTGACGATGCTGTACCTGGCCCTGGGCGACTCCATGTCCATCGACGTCTACGCCGGCGGCCCGGGCCGGGGCGCGGCGAGCCTTCTTCACCGCAACCGGGACGCCGACTTCCCGGACTGGGCCGGGCGGGACCTCGCCGCCCGGGGCTACGACCGGCTGGACCTGACCTATGACGGAGCGACCACCGCCGGCGTCCTCGAGCGGCAGCTGCCCGCGCTCGACCGGCGTCCGGACCTGGTCACGATCACCATGGGCGGCAACGACCTCATGGGCGCCTACGGCGACACCGCTGCGGCGCGGGCCGTGATCCGCGTGGTCGCGCAACGCGCCGAGCGGATCCTGAGCCGTCTCGCCGGTGCCGGCGGCCCCGCGCGCACGGTGGTGACCACCGTGTACGACCCGAGCGACGGCACCGGCGCCGTGCCGAGCGGGGCCCTGCCCCCGTGGCCCGACGGCCCGCGCCTGGTGGGCGCGTTGAACGACGTCCTCGCCGAAGTCGCCGGCCGTCATGGCGCCCGGATCGCCGACGTGCACCAGCACTTCCGGGGCCACGGCGCGCGGGCAGGCGACCCGAGCCGGCCGGACCCGCGACCGGCCAACCGCGACCTGTGGTACTGCGGTGTCATCGAGCCGAACGCCTGGGGTGCCCACGAGATCCGCCGCGTCTGGTGGCAGGTGCTCAACGGAGCGGGCTGGTTGCCCCGCTCGTAGCGTCGCGGCCGGACCGGCGCAGCGCGAGACCGCCGAGGGCGGCACCGGCCAGCCCGAGAACCACGGCCGCCCAGCCGCCGACCACTCCGTTGCCCGTACCCGGTCCGCCGTCCGCGGTGGCCACGACCAGCGCGCCGATGACGAACCCGGTCGCCGCCGCCGCGAGGGCGGCCGCCGGCATGACCCTGCGGTGGCGGGCGTCCTGGCGCCCGGCGGAGCGAACCAGTGCCAGGACACCGAGCAGCGTGCTCACCAACGCCACGAGAGCGGCCGCGGTGGCCACGACGCGATCGGTGGTCAGCAGGGGCACGTCGGTAGCGGCCACGGTGAGGCTTGACGAGGCGAACATGGGCTCTCCTTCTGGTCGGGCGTCGGTGTCCTCGCATCGTGTCCGCCGGCACGGCCCCGGGCATCGTGCGGAGACAGACAGTCGGGGCTGCCGCAGGCGCGGAATCCGGCTGCTGCCGGGGCGGTACGGGACGGGCAACTACGACGACCGCGGTATGCGGCGATGCCCGCGCCGGTAGGAGTCGCCCGGCCCGGCTTGCGGCTAGGGTGCCTGCATGGGAAGTGCTCGGGTCGGCATCCGGGAGGTGGCGATCGCCGCCGGGGTGGCGGCGGTTCTGCTGACCGCCGGGCTGGCCGAGCACCGCGCCGCGGCCGGTCCGGCCTGGCTCGGATACGCGCTGCTGGTCGCGGGCGGCCTGGTGCTGACGGCCCGCCGTCGCGCCCCGGTGCTCGTCCTGATCCTCACCGGGGCGTGCACGGTGGGCTACCAGGCGGCCGGTTTCGACGTGTTCGCCGTGGCGTACCTGGTCGGTGTGTACTCGGCCGTGCGAGCGGGCCACCGCGTCGCCGCCGTGGCGACGAGCGTGATCATGCTGGTGGCCCTTCCGGGCGCCGCGGTGCTCTCCGGCCTGCACGACGCGGGCGAGGCCTTCGCGCAGGCCCGCGGCGTGCTCGAACTGGCCTGGCTGATCGCTGCCGGGGCGGCGGGCGAGGCGCTGCGCCAGGCCGAGCGACGGGCCGACGAGGCGGAGCGGACCCGCGAGGAGATGGCGTTGCGCCGCGCCGACGAGGAGCGCCTGCACATCGCCCGCGAGCTGCACGACTCGCTCACGCACCAGATCTCGGTGATCAAGGTTCAGTCCGAGGCGGCGGTGCACGTGGCGGAGAAGCGCGGGGAGCCGGTGCCCCCGGCGCTGCTGGCCATCCGGGAGGCGGGTCGCCAGGCCTCGCACGAGTTGCGCGCGACCCTCGAGGCGCTGCGCGACGACGACCTCACCCCGCCGCACGGCCTCGACCAGATCGGCGATCTGGTGGAGCAGGCGCGCGCCTCCGGCCTGGACGCGACCCTGACGACGCTCGGTGCTCGCGCCGACGTGCCGGCGGCGGTGCACCGCACGGCGTACCGCATCGTCCAGGAGTCCCTGACCAACATCGCCCGGCACGCCCAGGCCGCGACCGCGTCGGTCCGCATCGACTACGGCCTCGGCGCGCTGACCATCCAGGTCGACGACGACGGCAACGCCATGCCGCAGACCGCTCCGGAACCGGGGATCGGGCTGCTGGGCATGCGGGAACGGGTGGCCGCGCTCGGCGGCCGGCTGCGAGCCGGGCCGCGCGGCGAGGGAGGCTTCAGCGTGCGGGCCGAACTTCCGCTGGACCGTACGCCGTGATCCGTGTCCTGCTGGTGGACGACCAGCCGCTGATCCGCAGCGGATTCCGCGCCCTGCTGGAGATCGAGCACGACATCGAGGTGGTGGCCGAGGCCGGCGACGGGCGCGAGGCGGTGGCGCTCGCCCGGCAGCATGTGCCGGACATCGCGCTGATCGACGTGCGGATGCCGGTCGTGGACGGCATCGAGGCCACCCGGCGGATCGCCGCGGATCCGGACCTGGCCGGGGTCCACGTCGTGATCCTCACCAACTACGGGCTCGACGAGTACGTCTTCCACGCGCTGCGGGCCGGCGCCGCGGGATTCCTCGTCAAGGACATCCGGCCGGAGGACTTCCTGCACGCGGTCCACGTCGCCGCCCGCGGTGAGGCGCTGCTCGCCCCGTCGATCACCCGCAAGCTGATCGACCGGTACGTCACCCATCCGCCCCGCGCCGACCCCGGCGCGGCCCTCGCCGAACTCACCAATCGCGAACGCGAGGCCGTCGCGCTGGTCGCGCAGGGCCTGTCCAACGACCAGCTCGCCGCGCGGATGGTGATCAGCCCGACAACGGCCAAGACCCACGTCAACCGGGCGATGGTCAAGCTCCATGCCCGCGACCGCGCCCAACTGGTGATCATCGCCTACGAGTCGGGCCTGGTCACGCCGCAGCGGCACTGAGCTGCCCCGCTCAGCCGGCCAAGGCCGCCCGGCGCTCGGCCCGCCGGCGCAGCGAGGGCAGCCAGCGGACGAGTTCCGCGGTGCGCCGGTGGGAGCCGTACGCGAGCAGGGTGAGGAAAACGCCGTACACGGGAAGGTGTCCGAGCAGTTCCGTCTGACCGAACAGCAGCAGCGTCGCGTTGAACGGGATGCCGGCGACCAGCACCGCCACCTGGGGCAGGGCGCCGGAGATGACCAGCAGCCCGAACAGCAGCTCGGTCGCGCCGGCGATCCCGACGAACGTGTCGACCGGCAGGTGGATGCCGACCAGGCGGAACACGTCGAGCTCGGGGAACATCCGGACCGTCTCGCGGGCCAGCGCCGGGTTCGCCAGCTTCTCGGCGAACGCCAGGGTGATCAGCGCCCCGCCCGCGCCCAGGCGCAGTGCCAGCAAGCCGCGCCGCAACGCCACGCTGTCCGGGTCGACCCGGCCGAAGGCGCCGTCCGACGGCGGGACGAAGGCCAGGAACACGGCGACGCCCAGCAGGTCCATGGCCGACAGCAGGCCGACCGGGCCGGTGACCAGCAGGGCCAGCGGTCCGGCCAGCGCCAGCAGGATCGCCGCCCCCTGCAGCCGGATGCCGGTGATGAACCAGACGCCCAGCGCGCCCTCCACCAGCAGCAGGACCGGGCCGACCCCCACGTCGCGGACGTCGAGGTCGTGGGTGAGGAAGTGCCCGGACACCGAGGCGGCCAGCAGCGAGATGCCGAGGTGGATGGCGAGAAGCCGCGGCACGTACGGGACCAGGTCGCCCACCCGGCGCAGGAACGGCAATTCCGGTACCGGCAGGAACCGCGTCGCGACGACGCGCCAGAGGACGGTGGCGTGCTCCTGAGGCCGGAACGTGCGGGCCGCGAGGTCACGTCTCCCGGCGCGCGCCGTAGTCGCCGAGTCCGTCCTCCAGCACGGCGAACGCCTGCGCGCCGAGCTCGGCGGCGCGCGCGGCGAAGCCCCGTGGAACGTCTCCCGCCAGCACCGTTTCCCGGACGAACAGCACCAGGGACTGCTGCACGGCCATCAGCGCATGGGCGACGACACGGCCGACGACCGGGTCGTTGCCCTCGGTCGCGAGGCGCTCGGCCAGCGCGTCGGCGATCCGGGTCAGCGAGAGCTGCTCCCGGGCCCGCAGGGCGGGACTGTCCGCGATGATCCGGTTGACCGTGCGCAGCCGGTCGAGCGCGCGCGGGTCCCCGCCGTCGAGCTGGGCGAGCAGCCCGCCGGAGGCGAACAGCCGGCGGCGGAACGCGGCCAGGACACTCTCGCCGGCGGGGCGGCCGGCGACCGCGTCGACGAGGTCGTGGCCGAACTGGTCGAGCCGGTCGAAGAGAAGGTCCTCCTTGCTGTCGAAGTAGTTGAAGACCGTCGCCGGGGAGACCCGGGCGACATCCGCGATCTGCGCCACGGTCACCTGGTCGAAGCCGCGGTCGGCGAACAGGGTCCACGCCGTGTCGGCGATGCGGCCGCGGGTGGCCGCCTTCTTCTCGGCGCGCAGACCCATGGATCGCGGGACCCTTCCGTTTGAGTGACTCTAAGTTTAGAGTGGCTCTAATAATAGAGGGAGGCGACATGCCGCAAACTCCTGGCGCCACGATCGATGACCTGCAGGGCCGCGTCAACCGGGCTCTTCTCGACGGGGACTGGCGCACCCTGACGGACCTGGTCGCCGCCGACGCGGTGATCACCGGGCCGCGTGGCTTCGTGATCGACCGGGACACCTGGATCAGCGTGCACCGGGAGAGCACCTACGAGCAGGTCCGGCTCGACGTCGCGGAATCGGTGACGCACGTGTACGACGGGGCCGGCCTGCGCTTCGACCTGGTCGAGTCGGAGTGCCGGTACCAGGGCGAAGTCATCCGGGGCCGGTTCCGGGTGAGCCAGATGTGGGCCACCGCGGGCGGGCGATGGCAGCTTGCCGCCGTCCAGTACACGTCCGCCCCCGAGAGCTGAGGGGCCCGCCGTGGACGTCAGCATCAGCGTCACCGCCTATCCCGGCGCCGGCGCAGCCGCGGCGCTCACCGATCTGGCCCGGGCGGCCGACGAGCAGGGTCTGCACACGATATGGGTCGCGGATCATCTGATCCAGGCGGATCCCGCCGCGGCGGTCACGGATCCGATGCTGGAGGCGTACTCGGTCCTGAGTTATCTCGCCGCGGCGACCCGGCGCGTACGGCTGGGCGCGATGGTCAGCCCGGTGACCTTCCGGGCGCCGGCGTTGCTGATCAAGACGGTCACCACGCTCGACGTGCTCTCCGGCGGCCGCGCCTGGCTGGGTCTCGGCGCCGGCTATCAGCAGGACGAGGCAGCCGCGATGGGCCTGCCGCTGCCGCCGGTCGGCGAGCGGTTCGACTACCTGGCGGACACGCTGCGGCTGGCCGATCGGATGTGGCGGGCGGACGCGGCCGCCTTCCGCGGCCACCGGATCAGCCTGGACCGTCCACTGTGCTATCCGCAGCCGGTCAGCCGGCCACGGCCGCCCATCCTGGTCGGCGGCACCGGCGAGCGGCACACCCTGCGCCTCGTCGCCGAGCACGCCGACGCCTGCAACCTCTTCGACATCCCGGACGGCGGCGCCACCCTCCGGCGCAAGCTGGCGGTGCTGCGCCGGCACTGCGAGACGGCCGGGCGGGACTACGACTCCGTCGTCAAGACGGTCAGCACGGGCCTCACGCCGGGCGAGCCGGCGTCGGCTTTCGCGGCGCGGTGCGCACAATTGCGGTCGTACGGCGTGGACCACGTCGTGGTCATCGCGCGAGGCCGCCCGTTGACCGTCCGTGACGTCGAACTGGTGGCGGCGGGCCGCGCCGCAGGCTGATCCGCCGTCGGCCGCACCCGGTCCGCCGCCGCTGCCGTGCGTGATCCCCGGTGCTGAGGTCGCGGCGACGGGAACCGGACCGCCTGATCACCGCACGCGTGGCGGACAGGGGATGACCCGAGGATCTTGGAGGCACTAGTGTTCGGCGATGGCCTTGGATCCGGATGAGTTCTATGCGCACGCGACCGGAGTCGCGGACGACGAGCGGCGGCTTCCGCTGGCGCGCATGACGGGATGGGACATCAGCCCGTTCGAGGAGGACGGTTTGCGGGTGGCGCCGCTGCGGCCGCCGGTGCTGCCCGAGCCCGCCCGGCACGGCGAGGACCCGGCGGACTGTCGTAACTGCCGGGAGCGCGACGAAGGGATCTGGTTCAACGAACGCTGGCGGCTGGCCCGGATCCCGGGCGTCGGCGTGCCGCTGGTGCTCATGCTGTACCCGCGCGATCACTACGACATGGCGGATCTGCCCGACGAGCTCGCCGCGGAACTGGGGTTGCTGACCACGCGGATCGTCCGCCACATGCAAGCGCTGCCGCATGTCTCCCGTGCCCACGTCTACCGCATCGGCGACGGCGCCGCGCACCTGCACGTCTGGTTCTTCGCCCGGCCGGAGGGTCAGGCGCAGCTCTACGGGTCCTGGCTGGTGGTCTGGGACGACCTTCTGCCGGAGTACCCGTCCGAGGTGGCCGAGGCGGACGCCGCGGCGGTGGCGGACGCCCTGACCGGCTCCCATGGGGGCCGCCGGTCGGCAGCCGGCTGATCGGAGCCGGGACCGTGTTTCGTGGTGTGAAGTTGTAGCTTGGTCGCTGAACCGGCGGGGCGGCGGCCGCATCGTTGGATCTCGTACGATGACCGTCGTCAATGGCCGAGCACGGTGGAGGATGGATGGTCAGTCAGCAGGGCGGGTCCGCGCCGATCAACGCCTCCGTCGCTCATCCGGCCCGCCGCTACGACTACCTGCTGGGCGGCAAGGACAATTTCGAGGCGGACCGCGAGTCGGCGCGGCGCATCGAGCAGCAGATGCCCACGATCCGGCTCACCGCGCAGGAGAACCGGTGGTTCCTGCACCGGACGGTCCGGTTCCTGGCCCGGCAGGGGATCCGTCAGTTCCTCGATGTCGGGACCGGCATCCCCACCTCGCCGAACACCCACCAGATCGCGCAGGAGGTGGATCCGACCGCGCGGATCGTGTACGTCGACAACGACCCGCTCGTGCTCACCCACGCCCGCGCGCTGCTGACCGGCGATCCGCGGGGCGAGACCGCCTACATCGAGGCCGACCTGCGCGAGCCCCGGAAGATCCTCGACGACCCGAGGCTCGCCGAGGTGCTGGACCTGGCCGAGCCGGTCGGGCTGCTGTTCATCGCGGTGCTGCACTTCATCCGCGACGACGACAACCCGCGGCAGATCATCGACACGCTGGTCGGCGCGCTGCCCGAGGGCAGTTTCGTGGCGGCCACGCACGTCACCCTGGAATACATGAGCCCGCAGCAGTACGCCGCGGTGCGCGCGACGGCCGAGCGGCAGTCGGCGGCACGCTCCGGCGCCGAGCTGGCCGCGTTGTTCGAGCATCCGCGTCTGCGGCTGGTGGAGCCGGGCGTGCAGTCGGTGTCGCGGTGGTGGCCGGACGACGCGCCGCAGCCCCGGCCGTCGATCGAGGACGTGGCCTGCAACGGGCTGCTGGCCCGGGTCGGCCCGGCCATCGCGCGGTCCTAGCCGCGGACCCGGTGACACGGGCGCAGCACGGCGGCGTCGACGGGTCGGGGTCCACAGGCGGGCCGGGATGGCAGACTCCAGGCATGGGTGCGGACGAACCACTGCTGCTGTTGCTGCACGGGCTGGGAGCGACCGGGGACGTGTGGGCGGGATGGGCGCCGCTGCTGGACAGCCACTGGCCGGGCCGGTGGCTGGCGCCGGATCTGCCGGGTCACGGCGAGGCGGCGTCGCTGGACGAGTACACGTTCGACGCCCTGGCCGAGGCGATCAAGCCGCTGGCGGAGCCGCAGGGGCGCACGGTCGTGCTGGGGCATTCGCTCGGCGGGGTGGTGGCGCTGGCCCTCGCCGGTCAGTGCGATGTGGCCGCGGTCGTCGGGCTGGGGATCAAGGTGGTCTGGGGCGAGGAGGAACTCGAACGGGCGCGGGCGCTGGCCGGGCGCCCGGTGACCTGGTTCGACGACCGGGAGCAGGCGCTGGCCCGGCACCTGCGGGTGTCCGGACTGGCCGGTCTCGTCGGTGAGCAGGACCCGGCGGCGCGGCGCGGCATCCGCGAGCAGGACGGGCGGTGGCGGCTCGCCCTCGACCCGCGCGCGTTCGGAGTGGGCGCGCCGGACATGGCCGGGCTGCTGGCGCGATCCTCGGCGCCGGTGACGCTGGCCCGGGGCGAGCACGACACCATGAACACCGACGAGCAGCTGGCCCGGCTCGGCGTCCCGGCGGTCACGCTGGCCGGGCTCGGTCACAACGCCCACGTGGAGAGCCCCGAGCGGTGCCTGTCCCTGCTCAGGGAAGTGTCCGCAGCTCGCTGACGCCGAGGAAGCCGGCCGGAGATTCCGGGTGATCGCTGGTCATCTCCAGGCGCACGGCGGTGGTCCGGAACGGCGGGAACGTGATCGTCGCGGGAGCATCCCCGGTGACCCGCACCCCGGAAACGGGCCGCCATCGGGTGCCGTCCCACGCCGAGACGCTGATCGCGGCGGGGCGGGCGTGCCGGGCGTCGACGCGGAACCAGGCCTGCAGGCCGGACACGCGGCGCGGCGCGGACCACGACAGCGACACCCAGTCGGCCGGCCGGGCGGCGCTGATCTGCGGCAGCAGGGCGGTGGCGGGCTGGACGTAGGCGTCGGACCAGAACGTGGCGGGATCGCCGTCGGCCATCGCGGACGGTGGAGTCTCCTCCGAGCCGGAGAAACTCGCGTCGGCCCCGGGACGGTCGGCGCCGGGGACCGGGGACGGCGGGGCGCCCGGGGTGTACCAGGTGACCGGCGCCGGGCCCTGCCTCGGCCGTCCGGTCGGCGGCAGCACCGGGATGATGAGGCGGCCGCTGCGCAGTCCCGTACCGGAGACGGAGACGGAAAGCGCACCCGGACCGCTCGGGGTGACCAGCGCCAAGGCCTTGCCGTGGAAGGCGGTGCGGTCCGGCGCCTTGTAGCTCTCGGCGCTCTCCTGCCGGCCGTTGTCGACGCCGGCCAGGCGGCCGCCCGCGACGCTGACGTGCAGCAGGTTGTCCGCGGTGGGCACGACGACGCCGAACCGGTCGACCACCTCGGCGGTGACCGCGGCCAGCGAAGTGCCGTCCGCTCGGAGCAGGGGGCGGTCCGCCCGCAGGCGGACGGCGGCCGGGGTGCCGGCGGTGCGCACCGAGTCGCGGGCGACCTCGCGACCGCCCTGCCGCGCCACCGCGACCAGCGAGCCGGGCCGGAACGTGACGTTCCAGGTGAGCCGCAGGTGGCCGGAGGTCCCGTCGCTGCCGAGGTAGCTGCCGCCGGGCATGGTCTTGTCGTCGCCGGTCGGCTCGGTCGTCTCGAGGTAGGGCCGGCCGTCGGCGGTCACCTTGTGGTCGAAGCGCCGCACGCCCAGCGAACGGCCGTCGAGGAACAGCTCGACCTCGTCGGCGTTCGTGTACGCCCACACCTGCACCACGTCGCCCGGGCGATGAGCCGTCCAGTCCATCGGCAGCAGATGCACCATGGGCCGGCCGGTCCACTGGCTCTGGAACAGGTAGTACTGGTCCTTGGCGAACCCGGCCGTGTCGGTCGCGCCGAAGAACGACGTCTTGACCGGGAAGACGTCGAACGGCGTCGGCTCGCCGATGTAGTCGATGCCCGACCACAGGAACTGGCCGAGGAACCACGGCCGGTCCCGGTCCTTCTTCAGCGAGTACTCGCCGCTCATCGTCCACGACTCGAGGTTGTTGTCGTACGAGGAGGCCGCCCGCCGCCCGGGGGTGTGGTTCTCCCCGGTGTTGAGCTGTTCCGGCTGGTCGTACTGGCCGCGCGTCGAGGTCTCCGACGACGATTCGGACTCGAAGAAGAACGTGTACGGGTAGCGCGCGTGCAACGCGTCGACCGAGGCGGCGGTGTTGTAGTTCAGGCCCACCCCGTCGAGCATCAGCAGCATCTGCTCCAGCGGCGAGCCGGGCGCGGGCAGGCTCCGGTACTTGTCCGACCCGATCACCACCGGCCGGGTGCTGTCCAGCGCCCGCACGTCGTCGATGAGCCGGCGGGCGATCGGGACCGCCTCCGGTTGCCACGAGTTGGGGATCTCGTTGCCGATCGACCACATGATCACGGCGGGGGAGTTGCGGGCGGCCCGCACCATCTCGGCGATGTCGGCGTCGGCGTCGGCGGCGAAGAAACGCGAGTAGTCGTACGGCGTCTTGCCGACGTTCCAGACGTCGAACGCCTCGACCATCAGGACGATCCCCAGCCTCTCGCACGCCTGGACCAGCTCCGGCGCGGGCGGGTTGTGCGAGGTCCGTACGGCGTTGACCCCCATGCCCTTCATGATCTTGAGGCGGCGAACGATCTCGTCGTCGTTCACCGCCGCGCCCAGCGCGCCCAGGTCGTGGTGCAGGTTGACGCCCTGCAGCTTCGTGCGGCGGCCGTTCAGGAAGAAGCCGGCCCGCGGATCGAACCGGGTGGTACGGAAACCGAAGCTCGAGGTGTACGCGTCGACGACGCGGCCGCCGAGCCGAAGCTCGGTGGTGACGCTGTAGAGGTACGGGTCGTCGACGTCCCACAGGTGCGGCCGGCCGATGCGCACGTCGACCGACGCCTGCCCGGTCGACGTGGTGGCCGAGGCGGCCCCGACGACCCGGCCCCGCGCGCGCACCGTCGAGGTGACCCGGACCGGGATGCCGTTGGCGCCCTCGATGGCGGTCGCGACGCGGGCCACGCCACCGGCCACGTCCGGAGTGGTCACCGCCATCCCGTTGCGCTGCACCCGTACGGCGTCGGTGGCCACCAGCCGCACGTTGCGGTAGATGCCGCTGCCGGAGTACCAGCGGCTGCTGGGCACCTGGTTGCACACCTTGACCGCGAGCACGTCGGGCGTGCGGCCGTCGGTGTGCGCGCCGGTCAGCTCCAGGCTGAAGCCGGTGTAGCCGTAGTGGTGGGTGCCGAGCAGCCGGCCGTTGAGGTAGACCTCGGAGTCCATGTAGACGCCGTCGAACTCGACGCTCAGCCGCTTGCCGGCCAGCGTGGCGGGCAGGGTGAACGTGCGCCGGTACCAGCCCACGCCGCCCGGGTAGAAGCCGGTGCCCGCGGTCGTCGCGGGCCCGGCGCTGGGGTTGAGCTCGATGCTCCAGTCGTGCGGGACGGTGACCCGCCGCCAGGCGGAGTCGTCGTAGGCGGGCTCGGCGGCCCCGGCCGGGTCGGCCAGGGCGAACCGCCACCCGGCGTCGAAGTCGTAGGTGCCGCGTTCGTGGTGCGCGACGGCCACGTCGGCGCCGGTGAGCAGCGCCCCTTCGCCGCCGCCCGGGAACGCCGCGGCCGGCACCTGACCGGCCGGCACCTGACCGGCCAGCATCGTGACCGCTGCCAGGCCGGCCGCGAACAGCTGGCGCACGTGCCTGCGTGCATTCACCGAGATCACCTCTTCGCCGTGATTGCCGGCCGACACGAATCTATGCACGTCGATGGCCAGGCGCAAGGGGAGATCGCGGCCGGGATCGGCCCGCCCACCGGTGTTTACCAGGTGGGGCGACGGGAACCCGGATGCCATCGGGCCGGTGTGAAGTCCACCGGTCATCCTCGGGCGGAGTCGTCATGAGTTCCTCAGCAGGCCGCAACAACTCGTCGCCGCCGTCGCCGCCGTCGCCGCCGTCGGACGATCCGCCGGCCGGCGCACGAGCTGACACCGGCTCGCCGGCGTCGCGAAGCGGCGCGACGGTCGCGTCCCGCGAACGCCAGTCCGTCGTGGCCCGCGAGAAGGAGCGCTACGGCGGGATCAAGTGGGGCTCGGCCTTCTTCGGCTGGCTGACGGCCACCGGCACCGCCGCCATCCTCACCGCCCTGCTCCTCGCCGCCGGCGCCACAGTGGGCATCTCGACCGGCGCCAAGACCGCCGATGTGCGGAACAACGCCACCACGGTGGGCGTCGCCGGCGGCATCGCGCTGCTGGCGGTGATCCTCGTTGCCTACTTCTGCGGTGGCTACGTCGCCGGGCGCATGGCCCGCTTCAGCGGCCTCAAACAGGGCGTCGCCGTCTGGATCTGGGCCGTCGTGATCGCCGTCGCGGTGGCCGTCGCCGGTGCCGTGCTCGGCGACAAGTACGACCTGCTGGACAGGGTCGGCGGCTTCCCGCGCCTGCCGATCGGCGGCGACAACGTCACCACGGGCAGCATCGTGGCGGTGGCCATCGCGCTGATCGCCGCCCTGGCCGGCGCGATCCTCGGCGGGCTCGCCGGAATGCGGTTCCACCGCAAGGTCGACCGGGCCGGCTTCGGTCACTGAGCGCGCTCACCCCAGCGACAGAGAAGGAGCCCTCATGATCACCAAGGACGCGGTCCGGGGCTTGGCCGGCACCGACGTGTACGGCAACGACGGCGACAAGATCGGCTCCGTCGGTCAGGTGTACCTCGACAACGCCACCGGTGAGCCCGCGTGGGTGTCGGTGCGCACCGGCCTGTTCGGCACGAAGGAGTCGTTCGTCCCGCTGCGCGACGCCGACCTCACCGGCGACCGCGTCGAGGTGCCCTACGGCAAGGACCAGGTGAAGAGCGCGCCGCGCATCGACCAGGACGGTGAGCTGAGCCCGGCCGAGGAGGAGGAACTGTACGAGCACTACGGACTTGGCTCCTCCAGCAGCCGGCAGGCCGGGACGACGACCGATGACGCGATGACCCGCTCCGAGGAACGGCTGGTGGCCGGTACCCGTACCGAGCAGGCCGAGAAGGTGCGGCTCCGCAAGTACGTCGTCACCGAATACCGGCAGGTGGAGGTCCCGGTGTCCCGCGAGGAGGTCCGGCTGGAACGCGTGCCGGTCACCGACGCCACCACCGGCCAGGCGATCGATGATCCCGCGGTCGCCGACGAGGAGCACGAGGTGACGTTGTGGGCCGAGCGGCCCGTGGTGACCACCGAGGCCGTGCCGGTGGAGCGGGTGCGGCTCGGCAAGGAAACCGTCTCCGGTGAGGAGACCGTCGTCGGCGAGGTCCGCAAGGAGCAGATCGAGCTGACCGGCGACGACAGCGACCGCGACCGGCGTCGGTGACCTCCGGGACCTCGATCGGCAGCGTGGCGTCGCTCAGGTGCGACGCCGCATCCTGCCCCACAGCGCCTGCTGGAGCGTCAGGGTGAGCACCCCGGCGAGAACGATCGCCGCCACGTTGATCAGCAGCTGCAGGGCCGAGCCGCCCGCCTCGTCCCAGACGCCGTAGGTCGCCGCCACCGCGGTGTTCGCCGCCGCCGGGATCGTGGTCACCGAGATCAGCACGCCGACCAGGGTGCCGACCTTGGCCGAGGTCAGCGACAGCAGGCCGGCCACGCCGCCGAGAAACCCGATGACCCAGGACAGGGCGTCCGGGCGCCAGATGAAGTCGGTCAGCGGCCGGTCGGCCAGCAGCAACGACTTGTCCACCAGCCCGGCCGCGGTCAGCAGCCCCACCGCGCCCACCGTGAGGACCATGCCGAACGGGAAGCCCACCGCGAGGGCGAGCGCCGAACGGCGTACCAGGTACAGCCTGCGGTGCACCAGGCCGACAGCGCCGCCTCGCCGGCGGTCTGGCTCTCGATCTCGTGCCACACCACCGCGTCGACGCCCAGCCCGGGGACGCGTCGCGCGGCGCGATGGGCCGAAGCGGACAGCACGGTGTCGATGCGCTCCGTGACGATGGCGCCGTCGCGGTCGACGCCGAGCTCACGCAGCCGGTCCACGACGGCGTTCGCTCCCTCCCGCACGACATCGAACTCGATCACGTCGCCGGGTGGGGACAGGGCGGCGCCGGGGAGTGCTGTCAGGTGCGCGACGGCATCGTCGCCGGTGAGCGCGGCCATGACCCGCGCAGCGACCGGTTCCGGCGCGATGACCCGTACGTGCGGCATGCGGCCTCCCGTGGCGTGTGACAGCGAGTGTAGGGACGTGACCAGGCGCGGCTGTTGCTGGTTGCGGGATCCGTGCGGTCCAATGACCGCATGGTCGTCGAGACCAAGTTCTTCCCGCCGGCGACGAGAGCGGGCACCCTGGCGCGGGCGCGCCTGACCGAGCGCCTGAGCCACGCCGGCGGACGGCTCACCCTGGTCTCGGCGCCCGCCGGGTTCGGCAAGACCACGCTGCTGGGACGCTGGCTGGCATCGATGTCCACCGCGGACACCGCGGTGGCGTGGGTGTCGTTGGACGAGCAGGACCGGCAGCCCGCCGCGTTCTGGACCTACGTGATCACCGCGCTGGACCGGGCCGTCCCGGGCGCCGGTGCCGAGGCTTCGGCGATGCTGCAGGCCGGTCGGGCGCCGGTGGAGAACGTGCTCGCGGCGGTCATCAACGAACTGAGCGTGCTGCCCGGCGACCTGGTGCTCGTGCTGGACGACTACCACCTCGCCGACGGCCCGGACATCCGGCCGGGCATGAGGTTGCTCGTCGACCGGTTGCCGCCGCAGGTGCGCCTGGTCATCAGCACCCGCGCGGACCCGGACCTGCCGCTCGCCCGCCTCCGGGCCCGCGGGGAACTGACCGAGGTGCGCGCGGGCGACCTGCGATTCACCACCGGGGAGGCCGGCGCCTACCTCGCGTCGGCCGGTCTCACGCTGCGCGACGCCGACGTCGCCGCGCTGGCGGAGCGCACCGAGGGCTGGGCGGCCGCCCTGCAGCTGGCGGCGCTGTCCCTGCGCGGCCGGGACGACGTGTCCGGGTTCATCGAGGGCTTCGCCGGCACCGACCGGTTCGTGGTCGACTACCTCGTCGAGGAGGTCCTGGACCGGCAGCCCCCGCGGGTGCGGCGCTTCCTGGTCGAGACCTCGGTGCTGGACCGGCTCACCGGCAGCCTCTGTGACGCCGTGACCGCGGGTGCCGGTGGCAAGGCGATGCTGGAGGCGCTGGACCGGGCGAACCTGTTCCTGGTGCCGCTCGACGACCGGCGGCTCTGGTACCGCTACCACCATCTGTTCCGCGATGTGCTGCTCGACTCGCTCTCCGGCGACGCCGCCGAGCTGCACCGGCGCGCCGGCGAGTGGTACGACCGGGCGGGTGAGCCTGTCCCGGCGGTGCGGCACCTGCTGGCCGCGGGGGAAGCCGAGCGGGCGGCCGATGTCGTCGAGCGGGCCATCCCGGAGCTGCGGCGCACCCGGCAGGAGGCCACGCTGCGGCGGTGGGTGGACGAGCTGCCCGCCGAGGTGGTCGCGCGCCGCCCGGTCGTCGCGGTCGGGTTCGTGGGCGCGCTCATGGCGAGCAACGAGTTCGGTGACGTCGAGCGCCGGCTGGCGGACATCGTCCGGGCGCAGGACGCGGACCGTACGGTGATCGACGCCCGGGAGGCGGCCCGGCTGCCCGCCGCCGTCGAGATGTACCGGGCCGGGCTGGCCCTGATCAACGGCGATCCGGCCGGAACGCTGAGGCACACACGGCGGGTGTCCGAGCTCGCGGCGGCCGACGACCATCTGATCCGGTCGTCGGTGTCGGCGCTGGCCGGGCTCGCCTGCTGGACGACCGGCGACCTCACGTCGGCGCATCGGCACTACTCGGCCGCCGCCGACGGGCTGCGGCGGGTCGGCCACCTCTCCGACGTCCTCGGCTGCTCCATCACCATCGCCGACCTCGAGCTGACGCAGGGCCGGTTGCGCCGGGCGCAGCGGACGTACGAGCAGGCCATGCGGCTCGGCCCGGGTCTGCGCGGCATCGCCGACATGCACGTGGGGCTCAGCCAGATCGCGCTGGAGCACGACGACCTGGCCGCCGCGGCGGACCACCTGCGGCGCGGCGAGGCGCTGGGGGAGCGGGCCGGGCTGCCGCAGTACCCGTACCGCTGGCGGGTCGCGATGGCGCTGCTGCGCGAGGCCGAGGGGGACCGCGACACCGCGATCACCCTGCTCACCGAGGCGGAACGCGTCTACGTGGGTGACTTCTCTCCCGACGTACGGCCGGTGTCCGCCCTGCGTGCCCGGATGCTCGCGGCACAGGGCGACCTGCCGGCCGCGCTCGACTGGGCCGACCGGCGCGGGCTGCGGCCCGACGACGACGTGCCGTACGTCCGCGAGTACGAGTACCTGACCCTGGCCCGCGTCCTGCTCGCCGGCAACGCCGTGCCCAAGGCCGTCGCGCTGCTGGAACGCCTCCTGGCGGCGGCCGAGGGAGGCGGCCGGACCGGCACCGTCATCGAGATCCTGGTCGTCCTGTCGCTCGCCCGCCGCGCGGCCGGGGACAGCCGGGCCACGCCGACGCTCGAACGCGCGGTGACACTGGGCCGGCCGGAGGGCTACGCCCGGATCTTCGGTGGCACACCCCGGCCGGAGAGACCCGCACGACCGGAGCGTCTCGCCGACCCGCTCAGCGACCGTGAACTGGACGTGATGCGCCTGCTCGCCGGTGATCTCGACGGCCCGTCCATCGCCCGCCACGTCGTGGTCTCGCTCAACACCGTGCGCACCCACACCAAGCACATCTACGCCAAGCTCGGCGTCACCAACCGCCGTGCCGCGGTCCGGCGGGCTCACCAGCTCAACCTGCTGGTCCGCGCCGGAAATCACCACACGTGGTGATGCCTGGTCACCATGTCCGTACCTAACTTGCGTCTCATGACAACGACGACACGCACCCGACCGGCACCCGCCGTCCACACCACCACCGCCCCGGGCCGCACCAACGTACGCGTCAGCGGCATCTTCTACCTGATCACCTTCGTCTCCTCGATCCCCGCGCTGCTCCTGCTGAGCCCGGTCCTCAACGACCCGGGTTTCATCCTGGGCGCCGGTTCCGCGACCGCGGTCCGGTGGGGCGGCCTGCTCGACTTCGTCAACGCCCTCGCCGGCGTCGGGACCGCGGTCGCCGTGTTCCCGGTCGTCAAGCGGTACCACGAATCGCTGGCGCTCGGCTTCGTCGCCACCCGGCTGATCGAGGCCGCGGTCATCATGACCGGTGTCGTCAGCCTGCTCGCGGTCGTCACCCTGCGCACCGACGCCGCCGGCGGCGTCGGGACCGGCCAGGCCCTGGTCGCGGTGCGCGACTGGACCTTCCTGTTCGGCCCCGGATTCATGGCCTGCCTCAACGCCGCCCTCTTCGGCACCTTGCTGCTGCGGGCGCGCCTGGTGCCCCGGATCATCCCGGCAGTCGGCCTGATCGGCGCCCCGCTGCTGCTGGCCGCGAACGTCGCCACCGTCTTCGGCCACAACGCTCAGGTCTCGGGTGTGTCGATGCTGGCGACGCTGCCGGTCGCGGGGTGGGAACTGGCCATCGGCGTCTGGATGGTCGTCAAGGGATTACGGACGACCGACGATGATGCTCCGCCGGCACGCTGAGCAGGAGTGACAGGCGTCACACCCGGCCGTCCGCCGCCATGCGATGATCGGCCGGGTGAGCAGCGATGGTCCGCGCAGCCCGCTCGTCGGCCGGGACGGCGAGCGGGATCGGCTGGCCAAGCTGATCGACGGCGCCCGGCACGACCACAGCGCCGTGCTGGTGGTGCGCGGCGAAGCCGGCATCGGCAAGACGGTTCTGCTGGCCGACGCGGTCGCCGCCGCCTCCGGCTTCCGCACCATCCGGCTCAGCGGCGCCGAATCGGAGATGGAACTCGCCTACGCCGGCGTGCAGCAGCTGTGCACCCCGCTGCTGCGCTTCCTCGACCGGTTGCCCGGCCCGCAGGCGGACGCCCTGCAGGTCGCGCTGGGACGGAAGACCGGCGCCACCCCCGACAGCCTGCTGGTGGGACTGGCCCTGCTGACCCTGCTCGGCGAGGCCGGCGGCGAACGCCCGATCCTCTGCGTCGTCGACGACGCTCAATGGATCGACACGGCGTCGCTGCAGGCTCTGGCCTTCGTCGCCCGGCGCATCCTCGCCGATCCGCTGGTGATCTTCTTCGGCGTACGGGACGAGGGCGCGCGACGGGAACTGAGCGGCCTGCCCGAGCTCACCCTGCGAGGCCTCGACGATCACGACGCGCGCGCCCTGCTGGCCACGATGGTGCCGGGCCGGCTCGACGAACACGTGCGCGACAACATCATCGCCGAGGCCGGTGGCAACCCGCTGGCGCTGCGGGAACTGCACACCGCGCTGGAGTCGGCGGAGCTGGCCGGCGGGTACGGGCTGGCCGGCGCGACCACGACCGCGGCGCGCATCGAACGGATCTACGGCGGCCGGCTGCGCGGCCTTCCCCGGCCGACGAGCACCCTGCTGCTCGTCGCGGCGGCCGAGCCCGCCGGCCGGGCGGATTGGCTGTGGGCGGCCGCCGGGCGGCTCGGCATCGGCCCCGAGGCGGCCACCGCGGCCGAGGCCGCCGGGCTGATCACCCGGGAGAGCGGCATCCATTTCTGTCATCCGCTCATCCGCGCGGCCGTCTACCGCGGCGCACCCCGATCCGAGCGGCAGCGGGTGCACGCGGCGCTGGCGCTGGCGATCACCGGTCCGGTGGCTGACGACTACCGCGCCTGGCACCGCGCTCACGCCGCGGACGCACCCGACGCTCAGACCGCCGACGAGCTGGAACGTTGCGCCCAGCGGGCCTACGCCCGTGGCGGCGTCGCAGCCGCGGCCGCCTTCCTGGCCGG
>NZ_CAKUCL010000007.1 GCF_934643405.1 uncultured Actinoplanes sp. | reverse complement strand
TGCGCAGCAGCGCGGTCATCGCGTCCCGGCCGGCGTCGATCGTGTACGCGCTCGCCCGCGCGACGGTCTGCCCGGTGGCCCGCTCGCCCAGCACGTCACGGTAGCCGGCCAGGCGTTCGACGCCGCCCGCGGTGTCGGCCGCGGCGGTCCGCCGGGCCCAGCAGGTGCGGGCCGCGCACCGGGCCGTCCGCCTGGCCGCCCGCAAGGCCGCCGTCCGCCGCGCGCTCATCCGGCTGCACCGGGCCCGGGCGACGGCTCGCGCGGTCACCCGCCCGGTCGTCCGGTCGGTCGTCACCAAGCACGCGACGGTCAGGCGCGGCCAGCGTGTGATGCGCCTCGGAAACGGCATGACGGCCGTCATCGCGTACGCGAGATCGCAGATCGGAAAGCGTTACGTGAGCGGCGGCGAAGGCCCGGGCGGTTTCGACTGCTCCGGTTTCACCAAGCGCGCGTACGCCCGTGCCGGCCTCCGGTTGCCGCATTCCTCGACGGCTCAGGCCGCCCGGGCGCGGGTCATCTCGCGGGCCGCGGCACGCCCCGGCGATCTGGTTGTCGGTCCCGGTCACGTGGGCATCTACATGGGCCGCGGGATGATGATCGACGCCGGTAATCACCGGACCGGAGTGGTATATCGCAAGCTCTATTCCGGCCTGCGGGTGGCGCGCTTCTGAAACGAATCTGAAAAGAGGGTCAGCCGCGCGGAAGGATGAGCCGGACGGTCGTGCCGACGCCCGGCTCGCTGCGCACCTGAATGCTTCCGTGGTGAGCTTCGATGATCGACTTGACCACCGCGAGACCCAGACCGGGGCCCGGCAGCGCCATCACGTCGGCGGTCGGGCCGCGGAAGAACCGGTCGAACACGTGCGGCAGATCGGCCGGGTGGATGCCCATGCCGGTGTCCGTGATGATCAGTTGCGGTTCGCCCTCGGTGTTCGAGTCCACGGTGATCTCGCCGCCCGGCGCGGTGAACTTGATCGCGTTGACCACCAGGTGGTTCAGCGCCTGCGACAGCCGCCTCGCGTCACCGCGGGCCGGCGACGGGCAGGCGGTGCGGTCGATCAGGGAGATCTGCTTGTGGTCGGCCAGCGGCCGGCATCCCAGGATCACCTGGTGGGTGAGGTCGGCCAGGTCGAGTTCGGCCAGGTCGAGCCGTTCGCCCTCGTCGGACTGCTTGGCCACCTGCAGGAGCTCCTCGATGAGCCGCAGCAGCCGATCCGAGTTGCGTTGCATCACGGCCAGGAAGCGCCGCGAGCTCTCGCCGTCGAATTCGCCCTCGAGCAGGATCTCCAGATAACCCCGGATGGTCGACAACGGCGTACGCAGCTCGTGGCTGACGTTGGCGAGGAACGAGTCCTTCATCCGGTCCAGCTGCCGCAGCCGGTCGGCGATCTCACCGGCGTGCCGGGCGTAACGGCGCAGTTCCAGCTGCACCGCGGCGTGCCGGGCCAGGCTGCGCAACGCCCGCCGCTGCTCCGGTGTCAGCGTCCGCGGCACGTGGTCGACGACGCACACCGTACCGACCGAGTGGGTGCCGTCCAGCACGACCGGTGCGCCGGCGTAGAACCGGATCGGCGCCTGCTCGGCGAGAACCATGGGGTTGTCGGCGAACCGCACGTCCATCGTCGCGTCCGGCACTTCCAGCACGTCGTGCCCGTGGATCGCGAACGCGCAGAAGGACAGTTCCCGGTTGGTCTCGTCCAGATCGACGCCGACCTTCGCCTTGAACCACTGCCGGTCCTCGGCGACCAGGCTCACCAGCCCCATCGGTGTGCCGCAGATCTCGGAGGCCAGCAGCGCGATGTCGTCGAAGTCCTCCTCCGGCGGGGTGTCCAGCACCTGCGCGTCGTGCAGCGCCGCCAGCCGTGCCGGCTCGTCGGCGGGCAACGAGGCTCTCATCACCCGATCGTCTCACCGGCCGGTGCGGGCCAGCCGTGAATTGCCGGGTCCGGTGCACACAGCAGTCGGCACCCGCCTTCAGGCGAGTGCCGACTTGCTTGTATCGCCACCGGGCGCGGGGATCTCGGCCGCACACACCCGATCGGATGTCGAACGAAATCATGTCCCGCCAGGCCGTCGTCACTACGGACCATGTGTGCGGCTCCCCGATCGGGTGACGCGTGCGGCGGGCCGCCGGGCGTCGCAGGTGTGACACAGGGCGCGGTTACGCTCGGCACGCTGAGGGAATCCCACGAAGGTTTCAACCGTCATGCCGGAGGACATCACGATGAGTCTCGACCGTCCCACCGCCCCGGATCCGTACGATCTTCTGCCACCGGTCCCGGAGTTCACGGTGACCAGCACGGACATGAGCGACGGCCAGCCGCTCGACAATCTGTTCGCACACACCGGCGTCGGCGGCAAGAACATCTCGCCGCAGCTGTCCTGGTCCGGCTTCCCGGAGGAGACCCGCGGGTTCGTGGTGACCTGCTTCGACCCGGACGCCCCGACCGGCAGTGGCTTCTGGCACTGGGTCGTGGTCAATCTGCCGGCCAACGTCACCGAACTGGAGCGCGGCGTCGACCCGCTGCCCGGTGACGCGTTCTGCGTACGCAACGACTACGGCGAGCGCAACTACGGTGGTTCGGCGCCGCCGCCCGGCGACCGCGTCCACCGGTACGTCTTCGCGGTGCACGCGATCGACGTCGACCGGCTCGACGTGACCCCGGACGCCACGCCCGCCTACGTCGGCTTCAACCTCGCCTTCCACACGCTGGCCCGGGCCACCATGCGCCCGACCTACCAGGTGGCCGGCTGATCTTCGACGACCATGAGAAAGGCCGCTGGGTGCGATTCCAGCGGCCTTTTCCCGTACGGTCGGATCAGCCGGGCGTACGAGCCACGACGAACACGGACTGGCCGAACGGCGGCTTCACCATTCGCTCGGCGGCCTTCGTCACCGGCAGGACGAGCGAGTCGTACACCTTGACCATCGGCCCTTCCTTCGGCGTCAGCTTGAAGATGCTGGTCGCGCCGTAGTAGCCGATCAGGCCGAGGGCGTTGGCGTAGTGGAGCTTCTCGATGCTGAGGCCGGCCTCTTCCATCGCCGCCCGCATCGACTTCTTGGTGTACCGGCGGATGTGGCCGGTGGCGATGTCCACCTGGCTCATCGCGAACATGAACGCCGGGACGATCAGGATGATGCGGCCGCCCGGACGGACCAGATCGGACATGCTGCGCAGGGCGCCGACGTGGTCCTCGATGTGCTCGAGCACGTTGTACGAGACGACGGCGCTGTACTCGCCCTGCGCGTCCGAGGCGGGCAGCAGCATCTGGCGCACGTCGATGTTCGGGTGGTCGGCCATGCGCTCCTTGAGCTGCACGAGCCGGTCCGGGTCGGCTTCCGTCGCCGTGAACCGCGGAAGGTGCTCAGCCCACTCGACCGCGTAGTCCCCGAGGCCGCTCCCGATCTCGATCGGGTTGTCCCCCAGGTACGGGAGCGCGAGCTCGACGAACCACCGACGGTGGTTCACGGCCGTGGCGAGGCCCTCGAGCACTTCGGACTGGATCCGCTGGTCTCCAGTGATGTCTGCCATAAGTAAGGTTCCCTCGTCTTGCCGATCCGAGCTGACAGCGGGACCGGAAGAGTTAACCATCTCCTGGCACAGAACCGAAAGTTGAGCCCCGGCCGCCCGCTGATTATTTGCCTGATTGAGACATACGCACGCTGGGTACACCACGGGGTTGGCCCGGCTTGCCTCTGCCCGAAACGATCCCGCCTCGAATACGACGTTCATATCGGCTCGATCACGCATCGGCCGCTCGTCACAACAACGTTACCAACCTCGGTTAGGCTCGCCGCTGCTATGACGATTACGGGTATTGACTCGACAGGCAAGTCGACCGGTGGCAACGTCGCCCCGCCCCGGCCGGAGACCGGCGCCGAGGGCCTTGATGCCGAGCTGCTGAAACTGGGGACGCAGACCGTCACGGCCGCGCCCAGCGCGGTCGTACCCGAGGTCGCCCCGGCCCCTGAGCAGCAGCGGGAGGCTCGTCGGTGGCTCCGCCCCTGGCGTCTGCTCAACTGGCGGGACGCGCTTGCGATCGCCAGTTTCATTGCCGTCACGCTCTACTTGACCGCACCGTTGTGGCTCAATCTTGATCATCAACTACGTGATGATCCACAGGACCAGGCTTTCTTTGAGTGGATGTTGGCGCATGGTGCGCGGGTGCTCACGGATGGCGCATATCCGTTCTTCTCCGATCGCATGAATTACCCCGATGGGGTGAACATGATGGCCAACACCTCGGTGTTGGCCGTTTCGCTGCCGATGACGCCGGTAACTCTCCTCTTCGGTCCGCATGTGGCGTTCAACGTATTTCTCACTCTCGCGTTGGCGCTTACCGGCATCTCGTGGTATTTCGTGCTGTCGCGACAGTTCGTGACTTCCCGGTTCGCCGCTTGGATCGGTGCGCTCTTCTGCGCCTTCGCGCCGAGCATGGTTTCCCACGCCGGCGGACATCCGAACATCGTCTCGCAGTTCCTCGTCCCACTGATCATTTGGCGGACGCTGCGCCTCCGCGACCCCGGCCGGTCGGTGCGCAACGGCCTGATCCTGGCCGGCCTGCTGGTCTGGCAGGCGTTCATCAACCTCGAGATCCTGTTCATGACCGCGGTCGGCCTCGGCGTCTTCTGCGGCGTGATGGGCCTGGTCCGGCGCAAGCAGCAACCCGGCGAGATCCGCAACTTCCTGCGCGGCCTGGCGGTCGCCGGCGCGACCGCGGTGACGTTGCTTGCCTATCCGCTGTCCGTCCAGTTCTTCGGTCCGCAGGCGTACCACGGCCTTCCGCAGTTCGTCCGGAACTTCGGTGCCGACCTCTCGTCGTTCACCGCGTATTCGAGCCGTTCGCTGGCCGGGAATGCGATGATCTCGGAGCGGCTGGCCCAGAATCCCGCTGAACAGAACGCATTCTTCGGCTGGGGCCTGATCATTCTCTTCTTCGGGCTGCTGGTCTGGATGCGGCGTCGTCCGGCCGTCCTGACCCTCGGCGGCGTGGCCCTGCTGTTCGCCGCGATGTCGCTCGGTCCGCGAATTTTCGTCAATGGGATCAACACTGGGATTCCCGGCATCTGGGCGGTTCTGCACAGCATTCCGGTGCTGAACTCGGCCGTGCCGACCCGTTGGGCGATGGCGGTCGCGCCGGTCGTCGGCATCCTGCTGGCGCTGGGCGTCCAGCGCGCCGGCGAGCTGATGCGCGCGCAGCCGTCCACGCGCGGCCCGGTCCGGGTGGCGATGATCACGGCGGTGGCCATGGCGCTCGTGCCGCTGGTGCCCACCCAGCTCGAGACGGTGAAGATGACGCCGGTCCCCGAGTTCGTCACCTCGGGACAGTGGAAGCAGTACGCCGACGACAACCACACCATCGTCACGCTCCCCCCGCCGGACTCGAGCTACCCCGACCCGCTGCGGTGGAGCGCGATGACCGGTCTGGACATGCGCATCGCCGGCGCGTACGCGCTGCTGCCGAACCGGAACCCGCTGAACCCGGAGGACCGCACCGCGCTGTTCTCGCCGCCGTGGCTCCCGACCAGCGGCCTGATGGCGTCGATCCGGCAGGGCAACCCGATCCCGGAGATCACCGACATCCGACGCGAGATGACGCTGGCGGACCTGCGGTACTGGAAGGCCGGCGCGGTCATCCTGACCCCGCAGATCCGCGACATCGAGATGCTGCGTGCGATGACCGACCTGCTCGGCTTCCAGCCGACGTGGACCGGCGGCGCCTGGGTCTGGGACGTCCGGCACCTGGTCGACGACCCGAACGCGGTGCTGACCGGCCCGGACATCGGCTGAGCGGTCGCTCGCCCGGCCTGCCCGAGACGGTGTCTCTCCGGGCCGGCCGGCGTGCCGCGCTGCCCTCGGCCCCGCTGAACCACCGGGACAGCCCGGTCGGGCGTGAGGAGGGTGACCACCGACTGGCCGGGCGAGCGCCACGGAACCTGGCAAGCCCGTACGTTTATTTGATGCAGCAGCCCCGGCAGACCTTGGGCTGCGGCAGCGTGAAGGCCAGGCAGCAGGTCTTGCGCTGGACGTCGAGTTTGCCCTGGCGGTCGGTGACCAGTTCGACGAGGTCCTCGATGCCGAGGGCGGCGTTCAGGTCCTCGATGGTCTCGGCGGAGGAGCCGGGGAGGACGTCGGCCGAGCGCAGGACGCCGTAGGCGACGGCGGAGGCGAGCGAGCCCAGCAGCGGGCGCGCGCCGAGCCGGACCTTCGTGTGGATCGCGTCGAGCAGCGGCGTGATGTGCTCGTCCAGCAGCGTGCGGCGGAGCTCGTTCCGCAGGGCCGTCTCGTCGGCGACGACCCTGACCTGCGGCAGGCCGGCGATCGCCAGCGGGTCGCCGGGGAGGACGGCCACCGGGATGTCAGCGCGCAGGCCCAGCGTCAGCAGCGGGCGCGGGTCGTCGAAGTGGATGAGCACGTTGTCCGGAGTGAGGTACGGCACACGCCGCCCGGAGGCGTAGGCCAGCACCGCGGGCAGTGCCAGCCAATAGGTGAAGGACTTCCAGGCGAGCGCGGCGGCGGCGTGTGGCTGCGCGTTCCAGCGGGCGCGTGCCCGGTCGAGGAAGACGTCGATGTCCTGGCCGGTCAGCGTGGTCGCGGGCCGCCAGCCGGACGGGTCGGAGACCAGGAGGTCGGGCGCGAGGCCGGGGATCTCGGTGCTGGTGCCGAACATGGCCCGGAGGGTCGCGATCACCGGAGCGAGCGGCTGCGGCGCGGCGACGAGGGGACGTGGGTGAGTGAGCATCGTCACGGACGGCTACCGCTCCGTGGCGAAGTCAGGTGGTCGATCACCGCGTTCACCTCGTCATACCTCGCCAGCGTCGTCGCCTTGGGGGCCTCAGGACGACCCACCGTACATCGTTAAGGCTAGCCTAACCAACCCCGTAGCCAGACGAATACCCCCGGCCAGGGTTACCTAACCGGAGGCTCGGGCGTTGGGAGATTCGTCAAGGTATCTGTCGGCTACTCGCTACTAGCACCTTGCGGACACCGCAGGCGGCGACACTGAAATTCTCGTCGCGAAGGGGGCATCGATGATGACCACCTCGCCCGTCGAGCGGGCCGCTGACCAATTCGTTTCGGCATTGGCGCACTGGCGGGTCGAGCGCGGGATGAGCAAGAAGCAGCTCGCCGCGCGCATGGGGTTCGATCCTTCCTACGTCAGCCACGTCGAGGGACGCCGGCACAAGCCCACCGAGGACTTCGCCCGCCGGGCCGAGGCGGTGCTGGGAGCCGGTGGCGCGATCTGGCAGCGTTTCCAGGAGTACGACGAGCTCCGGCACGCCCGTGGGGCGGCGCTGCACCGTGATCCGCCGGTACCGGCCCAGTGGCTACCGCCGGGCACCGGGCTGATCGTCGAGCGGGAGGTCGCCGAGCTGGTCTACACCGACGGCGCGTACCGCTGCCGGGTCCGCCGCTGGCTCTACAACGCCGGCGCGGAGCCGGTCACCCGGTACATGGTGAAGATCGCCGTCGACCGGTATCCGAACGACCCGTCCGGCTCGAACCGGCACCACCGCGAGCATCCGCTGACGTTCGAGGAGATGGACCTCGAGGCGACCGCCGGCGAGGGGGACGCGGCCGAGCGCATGCAGTGGCGGGTGAAGCTGGACCGGGACGCCTCCAAGGAGGTGTGGCTGCTCTTCGCCAACGAGCGGGGGCAGTTCCCGCTTTATCCGGGCAAGCGGACCACCATCGAGTACGCGTACACGGTCGGCGTGGAGAAGTGGGGCCAGTGGTTCCAGCGGGCCGTGCGGCTGCCCACCCGCCGGTTGACCGTGCGGCTCAACTTCCCGGTCGCCTTCGACCCGCAGGTGTGGGGCGTGGAGACGTCGCTGGCCGCCGAGGTGCCGGTGCGCAGCCCGCTGGAACGGCACGACGAGGGCGGGCGGGCCATCTTCGAGTGGTCGACCGACGCGCCGCTGCTCAACGCCCGCTACCGGCTCGAGTGGCGGTTCCGCGGGCCGGGCGCGCCCTCGTACACCGAGTACGCGCCGCTCGCGCACCACCAGACGGCCCGGGACCGGGCGTCGCACCGGATGCGCGGGATCGGGATCGTGCAGCGCGGCTCGGATCTGCTGCGGCAGCGGGCCCGGCACTTCCAGCTGCCGCGCGAGGAGGCCGCCGCCCACGAGGCGGTCAGCGAGCTCCTGACGTCGCTGGTGCGGTTGGAGGAGCTGCACGACTTCAGCAAGGGCGTGGGGCTGGCGGCACCGCAGATCGGGCGGTCGGTGGCGGCCGCGGTGGTGCGCCCGGCGGAGCGCGAGGCGGACCCGGTGGTGCTGCTGAATCCGCGGATCGTCGGCGAGTCCCGCGAGCGCGACGAGCAGTACGAGGGCTGTCTGTCCTTCTTCGACTACCGCGGGCTGGTGGTGCGGCCGTTGCGGATCGAGGTGGAGCACGCGCACTTCGACGGTACGCGGGTGATCACCACGTTCGAGCGGGCGATGGCGCGGCTGGTCGCGCACGAGATCGACCACCTCGAGGGCAGGCTCTACGTGGATCGGATGAACGCCGAGTCGAACCTGGTGCCGGTGGCGCACTACCACCAGACCGGTCGCCCGTGGGACTACTGAGGCAGATCCGAGAACGAGTCATACTTTATCCGGATTGAGGGCACCTGGAGTTCCGCCAGCGTCTTGAGGGTCGCCTTGACCATCGGTCCCGAGCCCGAGACGAAGAAGTCGTGCTCGTTCCACGGGCCGTACCGGGCCACCACGTCGGAGATCAGGCCCTGCTCGCCCGGGTAGGTCGGGTCGTCGCTGCACGCGGTCACCACCGACAGCCACGGATAGCGCGCGGCCAGCCGGTTGAGCTCGGCCAGGTCGTACAGGTCCTCGCGGTTGCGCGCCCCGAAGAAGACGTGCACCCAGCGCGTGCGGTTGTACCGGGTCAGTTCCTCGAGCAGCGACTTGATCGGGGCGAGACCGGTCCCGCCGGCGACGAAGACGGCGTCGCGGGTCGATCGGCGGTCCAGGTTCATGGTGCCCATCGGCGCCGCCAGCCGGATCATGTCGCCGACCTCCAGCCGGCGGACCAGGGCACTGGACACCCAACCGGCGCCCACCGCCCGTACGTGGAACTCCAGGGTGTTGTCCCGGCGAGGGGCGTTGGCCGGCGAATAGGTGCGCCACAACCGCGGCTGGAACCGGGGAACCTCCAGGCTCAGGTACTGGCCGGCCCGGAAATCCAGCTGTTGCATCGGCTGCACGGTGAAGACCGCGATGTCGCTGGCGCGGCGTTCGTGCGCAACCACCTCGGCATACCAGTAGGGCGGGTTGGTGTCCGCCTCCGCACCGGAGATCATGCGCGAGGCGATGACCGCGTACGTGTCCGCCCACGCCTGGTCGTACTCGATGCTCCACTGCTCGCCCGCGTACGCCCGCATCGCCTCGATCAACGCGCTGCCCACCACTTCGTAGTGTTCCGGTTCCACGTGGAACTTCCGATGATCGCGACCAAGCCCCTTGAGGTAGTCGTCGAACTTCTCCGGATCCTCCAGCGTCTGCACCGCGGTGACGATCGCCCCCAGCAGGCGGGAGCGCTGCACGTCCATGTGGACCGGGAAGAGATCGCGCAGGTCCGGGCGGGAGAGGAAGATGCGCGCGTAGAAATAGCCGGCGACCTTGTCCAGATCGTCCTCGACGAGGCTCCAGCTCTCCTTGAGCAAATGTGCGACGTCTCCCATAGGCCAAGCCTGTTCACCGGAGTCGGATAGGCGACGCACGACGCGTGCGACTCATCTCAATTCACGTCGCCACGTTTGCCGGGTTTGGTCCGTTTAGTGTTGGGGGCGCGGTCTCGATCGAGTGACCGCTCCTACAGTGGTCGCGTGACACTTGATCGAGCGCAGACCACGCGCCGGGTCCTCACCTACGAGATCGTGCTGGTCCTGCTGCTCTCCCTCGGACAGAGCGCGGTCTATGCGGTGGTCTCGCTGATCGCCAAGCTGACCGCCGGCAAGCCGCTCTCCCAGCAGGCGGCGGTGCTCAACCAGTCGCAGTCGCCGCGGCCCTACCTCGATCTCACCTATCAGCTGCTTGGGATCTTCTTCTCGCTCATCCCGGTGGCGCTGGCGCTCTATCTGCTGGCGCGCGACCACGTCGGCCCTCGCCGAACACTCGGCCTCACGGCCGATCGACCCGGCTTCGACGTGGGTTTCGGTGCGTTGCTGGCCGCCTGCATCGGGATTCCCGGGCTTGCTTTGGTGTACGTGGCCCGGCTGCTCGGCATCAATGCGCAGATCGTGCCGGCCGCGTTGAACGACCACTGGTGGACGGTGCCGGTCCTGATCCTGGCGGCCATCGAGAACGCGGTGCTCGAAGAGGTGATCGTGGTCGGCTACCTGATCACGCGCCTGCGCTCGCTCCGCCTGTCGACGCCGTGGATCATCGCGTGCTCGGCGGTGCTGCGCGGGTCCTACCACCTGTACCAGGGCTTCGGCGCCTTCGTGGGCAACGCCGTGCTGGGCGTGGTGTTCGCGCTGTTCTACATGCGATTCAAGCGCGTGATGCCACTGATCATCGCGCACGCGTTGATCGACACCGTGGCGTTCGTCGGATACAGCCTGCTGAAGGATCAGTCCTGGCTTTCCTGGCTCCTGCGGTAGTAGGCGGTGGCCCTGGTCGCCGCCTGGCGGGCCGCGCTGGTGCCGGTCAGCAGGGCGGTGAGGAAGGCCGTACCCGGGAAGTAGCGGTTCGCCAGCTTGACGAGGCCCCAGCCGGCGGCCTGCCGGGCGATCGCGCCGGCGAACCGGGTGAGGGGGCCGCTGTCGCCTTCGCCCGCTTTGCGGATCGCCGCCTCGGCGTCGGCCGTGCTCGCGTGGATGCCGGCGATCACCAGCAGCTCGGCGGCCCGGTCCGGGTGAGTCGGGTCCAGGCCCTGGGCGGCGGCGACGTGCAGGGCGAGTCCCGCCTGAGTCAGCGCGGCGCCGGCCATGAGGGCCGCCGGGGTGTACAAGCCGGCCAGCGCGCCCACCGCGCCGCCGACACTGCCAAGCCGGGTGAATTGGCTGGTGGCCAGGCGGGTGAGGGCCTGGTCGGTGGCCTTGGGGTAGGCGGCGCGCGTCTGGGCGGCCCACTCGGCGGCTCTCGGGCCGAGGGTGCGGACGGCGGCGAGGGCGAGGAACTCGGGGGCGTGGGCGGGGTCGGCGAGGAGCTTGCCCCAGGCGTCGGCTGCGGTCCCGCTCGCCGTCCCCGTCTCCGGTGGTTCGGCCATCTTGGGCGGGATTCGCCCTGGTGGCTGCGTGATGATCTCGGTGGGGGTGGGAGTCGGTCCGGTCTCGGCTGGCGCAGCCGCCGCGATCAGCTGGGGCTGACGTGGGCTGGGCCCGCTGTTTCGTGCGGCTTGCCCGGTCGATGGGGCGTCCGGCGCGGGTGCGGCCTGTTTCGCCGGTGGGGCTGGAGCTGCCGGTGCTTGCTTCCGGGGTGCCTGCTTGGCCGGTGTGGCCTTCTTCGCCGGAGCTGCGTTCTTCGCCGGAGTGGCCTTCTTCGCTGGGGTGGCCTTCTTGGCGGGTGCTGCCTTCTTCGCCGGCGCTGCTTTGGCCGGGGCGGTCTTCTTCGCGGGCGCGGTGTTCTTCGCCGGGGAGGGCGCCTTCGCGGGCGCGGTGTTCTTCGCCGGGGAGGTCGCCTTCGCGGGTTCGCCTGTGGCGGGTTCGCCTGTGGCGGGTTCGGGTGTCGCGGGGCCGCTCGTCCCTGCCGGACCGCTTGTCGTCGCGGGTGCGCTGGTCTCGTCGGCAGTGCTTGCCGTCGCGGGTGTGCTCGGCTGTGCGGGCCGGCTCGGCTTCGCTGATTCGCTCGCCCTCGCGGGGGTGATCTTCTTCGCTGGTGGGGGTGGCGGCGTGGCGGCATCGCCCGAGGCTGCGGCGCGGATCTCGGGGGCCGGGGCCGGTTTTGGTGCGGTTGCCGGGCGGCTCCGACGCGTACGGGGCTCCTCAGGGTGATTTTCCGCACGCGGAGGTTGGAACGTCACCTTGGGCGCCGGACGGGGCGCACGGCTCTCCGGCTCGCCATCGGAACCCGGCTGCGCGGGCGCACGGAAGGCCGGCCCGGCAGTACGACGTCGCTGCGACGCGTTCTCCTCCATGCCGTGCGAGCCTAGCCGTTGCGCCCGAATTTCACCTGTTGGAGCCCCCTGCCCGACCTGCGCCGCGCGCGGGTTGGCAACCTCTTTGTGCGGCGCTCAGCGGTTCCGGTATCCTCAACCGTCGGTGGTCCCACGGGCCACCGGGGAGACTTCGCCTAGTCTGGTCTATGGCGCCGCACTGCTAATGCGGTTGGGGTTTTAAAGCCCCTCCCGGGTTCGAATCCCGGAGTCTCCGCGTGTGAGGCCGGTGTGTATGCTGGCGGAGCACTGAGCGCCCGTAGCTCAATGGATAGAGCATCTGACTACGGATCAGAAGGTTAGGGGTTCGAGTCCCTTCGGGCGCGCAGCACGACGAAGGCCGTCACCAGCGGAGACGCGGGTGGCGGCCTTCTTCTTTCCCAGTTTCGGCGGCCGTTTTTCCGGTGGTTGGGACCGTGGTGCTCCGCCGTTCCTCCGGGCCGCGCTTTTCTCCTCCACCACTTGGCTTGCGGACGACTTGACCATTCCGAAGAGCGGAGCGACTGTTCGTGCACCCGGCCGCCTGGCGATCGGCACCATGGCGAATGGTTCGCGAGTGGGCCTCGCTGTGGCAGCGTCGCTGGACCTTCCGCCAGCAGGAAGGCCCAGCGCGTGGCGCTTCTCGATAGCTCCCGGCTCTTCGTGAACCTAGGATCGAGGCTAGGAGGTGGCACGGATGAGGGGTGCAGGACGTGCGCCACTGGGCTCGCGATACGGCGACCGACGGCGTTTCGCCATTTCGGCGCGCGTGTCTGACCTGCGCGGTCCTCGTGGCGTAGCCGTGATGGCCGTCAGTCATGACGGCGCGGTCGTTTCCAGCTCCGACGAACCAGGGAGTGCAAGATGAGCGCCGAAGCTGTGGGTGCTCAGATGCCGACGCAGATCACGCTCGATGATCTCGCGGTGATGGCGGCGGCCGACGAGAACCATCGCTACGAACTGAGCCCTGAGGGAGTGCTGTCCGTCGTGCCACCCGCGGATCCTGATCACGCGCTGCTGGTGTCCCGCATGTTCGCCTGGTTGTTGACCAATGGCTACGGACCGGAACAGGTCGTCACGGACTGCGGCATCGATGTCGGCGGCGGCCGTGTACCGGATCTGACGGTGTGGGCCAAGGGTCTGCCACCGCGTCCGGCGCGGTCGAGCTATGCCGGAACGGACGGGCTGTTGCTCGCCGTCGAGGTGGTCTCCAAGGGGTCTGAGATAGTCGACCGGGTCATCAAGAAGGTTGAGTACGCCAAGGCCGGCATTCCTCGCTATTGGGTGATCGAGCGAGACAGCGTCATCACCGTGCACCGGCACACACTCGATCAGACGACTGGCGAGTACGAGCCCGACCCGGCCGGCCCGCAACCGATCGCCTGGCTGCTGACCACCGTCCCCGACATCTCGTGATCTTCCCTGCTTGATCACTCCACCGCTTGGGAAAGCTGCGGCGTGCTGGTCGTCGACCGGGCCTTCCCGATCGAGTCAACGGTGTGTGCGCGACGCTACCGGGCCAGGAATTCGGCGGCTCGGGCGTACAGAACGTCGAACGTTTCGTCCGGATCCAGCGCCTCGGCCACGGTGCGTACCCGAGCTCGCTGATCCTCGTGAGCTTGCCAGGAGGACTCGGGCACACGCCGCATCAAGGCGTTGAGGAGATCACCCGGATAGAAGTCGCCCTCGGCCAGCGGCTCGCGTTCGACTCGGTTGACCGCCGAGGGGACGAGCGTGTTCAGCCCGACCTGCTGCGAGATGAGCAGTTCGAGTCCCTTCGAGCGCGCAATCGATCAAGGAATTGACCTGCGGAAACAAAGGTCACGGTCTTGTACTTTCCCGTTTTCGGTTCCGATTTTCCCACCCAGTGGCACCGTGGTGATCGGGTGTCGATGAGCCGCTTGGTCCATAGTGGTTTGCGGCAAGTGAGCTGGACCTTCTTGAGCAAGAGTCAGCCTTAGCCTCCGCCACATGTGGTTACGGCCAGTTACCGTGGGCGAGGGCCCGATCTCCTCGCCGGCCTGCACGCGCTGGCAGCCGACGCCAGCGGCCGCGCCCGCGAAACCACGGCCGGCCTGCTGTCGCGTCTCTATCAGGTGGCCTCCAGCCTGGCCACCAAACACGGAGACGACGCCATCGCCATCGCCCTCGCGATGGCCGACCGGGCCCGCACCGAAGCGGCCAAAGCCGTGACCCGCTCGCCACCGCCGCGGCCCGCCACCCGCGTCAGTTCGCCAAATCCACCGCCACTTGTTGTGCACGCGATCGAGCGGGTCGCGGGCTCCGAAGAGCCCCAACAGGGATTAGGCTGCATCGATGGAGCCCGTGCTGCACGGACCTCGCGACGGGGAAGGAGCGGCGCCCTGGCTCGGTCCGGTCGGCCGGGTCGCGGTGCTTTCCGACGTCCACGCCAACGTGCCGGCGCTGACCGCTGTGCTCGACGAGCCCGACGTTCGCGCCGCCGACCTCGTCGTCTTCTGCGGCGACCTCACCTGGGGGCCCGAGCCGCAGCGCACCGTCGAGCTCGTGCAGCGGCTCGGGGACCGGGCCGTGCTGGTGCGCGGCAACGCCGACCGCGCCGTCGTGGAGTTAGCCGGCGGACGACGGGCGGCGGAGACGCCGCGCGAGGCATGGATGCCGGGGCGGCATTCCGGGGAGGTCGTCGACTGGCTGGCCGGGTTTCACTTCACGGTGGTCGTCGACGTCGTCGGCCTCGGCCCCGTCCGATGCTGCCACGGCTCGCCGCGCAGCGACACCGAGATCCTCACGCCGGAAACACCCGCGGAGCGGCTCGCCGAGGTGCGCACCCGCTTCTTCGAGCCGACGCTCGTCAGCGGCCACTCGCACGTGCAGTTCGACCGTACCGTTGACGACCTGCGCAGCGTCAATCCGGGCAGCGTCGGCCTGCCCTACCACGACGGGGAGCCAGGCACCGCGTTCTGGGCGCTGCTCGGACCCGACGTCCGGCTACGGCGCACTCGATACGACGTCGCGGCCGCGATCGAGCGCTGTCACGCCGTCGGCGACCCCGCTGCGGAGCGGATCGAAGGGCTGCTCACGGCGCCGCCGACGGTCGCGGGGCTGATCGCGCACGCGGAGGCGCTCAGGTTCTCCGACTGACCGTGACGGCGTGCGGGCGGGGGAGCCCTACGGACCAGAAGGTTAGGGGTTCTTGTTCCTTCGGGGGCGCCGCGTGATGAAGGCCGTCCCCAGCGGACACGCGGGTCCGGGTCCGCCCGTGTGAGTCGCATCGACGACGAACTGACCGTGGCACACGACGACGCGGCTGGGGCTTCCGCCGTTATCCGGTCCATCGAGCTGCACAGTCTGCCGGGAAAGACCACCGTCGCCATCGACGTCGAACTGGCCGACTCCGTCAGCGATGGCACCGTACTCACTCGCTCCTGACGACGCCGTCCAGGTACGCGTGCGCCGCGCCGCGGGTACGAGACTGGGCACAAACGCCGATTGTTGCAGTCGAACAACCTGGCGCGGCACGACGTTGGCGGTCGCATCCACGTTCAGCCGGCGAAGTTCGGGGATGAGCGGGGTGTCGGTGGCGGGCGTGAGCCTGATTGTGGAGTGGCCGAGTGTCCTGGATTTGTGCGGCGCCGGCTTGGCAGCTGGCAGATGCGGGTCCGCCAGTATCGGTTGCTGGTCGGTCGACTCACGCTAGTCCGACGCAAAATAGGATGGCGGCCATTGGATGACATAGGGCAAAGTGATCTCAACGCCGGTGAGGTGAGTGAGCGCCTCGGAAAAGCGTTGACGAATGTGCGGCAGCCAGTCACTCTGAATGGCGCACCATACCAGAGTTCGCGGAAGGAGTTGAACCGTCATGTCGTGGCAGCGGAACTGCGCGATCGCCGATCCTCAGGCGACCTGGTATGGGGTTACCATGCCCGTCGGGACGGCGGAACTGCGTCTGCGAGGTCAGCTAGACGGTCGTGACCTGGAGCGGTGGAGCGGGTAGCGCAGCAGGATCTGCGTGTACGCCGCCCGCCTCAACAGCCGAGGAACGGGCGGCTTTTTCGTTCCCGAAGTATGACTTTCGAATCCTGCTGCCCGTGCGTGCCCTGAATGCGTTCAGTGGAATTGTTCTGTGCTAAATCAACAGTGGATGGCATCTATTCCGGCAACCCGTTTCGCGGGTTCGCTGGGTGGTCCGGACATGGGAGGCGGCAATTCGCGGTCCTCCCCGGGCGGGAGACACCCGTTCCGACTCCAGATCCGGAACGGGATGGGCTTGTGGCGCAGCGGGTAGCGCACCGGTTCGGCAGACCGGAGGTCGACGGTTCGAATCCGTCCAGGTCCACGTGGCAGGCACGCCTGGGCCGGTCGCCATCGCGGACCGTTGGAGCAAGCCGGCAGCTCGCTCGGTTCTCAGCCGAGAGGTTGCGGGTTCGAACCCCGCACGGTCTACGAGCGCTCTCTGCCGCGCTTGCGAGGGGGCAGCGCGGATTTGTGGCTGTAGCACAACGGTCAGTGCGCCGCCTTGCCATGGCGGAGACCGGGGTTCGACTCCCCGTAGCCACTCGGGTCCAGCGGCAGCAATGCCGACAAGGAGGAGGGAGGTAGTGCCGAGATGCCGGCCGGGCAGCGATGGGAGCTGATGTAACGGCAGCATGGTTGCCTCTGAAGCAGCTCGTCCAGGTTCGAATCCTGGGCTCCCAGCACGACTGATCCTCGTGGCCCAACCGGTAGAGGCACGGCGTTGAGGGCGCCGACGGTGCGGGTTCGAATCCCGCCGAGGATACGCACGCCGACTGAGCCGTCTTGTCGACGGCCGGCACGCCCGGGTAGCCCAACTGGCAGGAGGCACCGCGTTCAGGACGCGGGCAGTGCAGGTTCGAATCCTGTTCCGGGTACGCATTGATGATTGTGGGCCGCAGGCCACGTCCCCATGGCGCAGCTGGTCGGCGCGCTCGCTCCGGGAGCGAGAGGACGATCAAGGGTCGCTCGGTTCGAGCCCGGGATGTGCGACCTGTGCGGCAGGTGGAGGGTTGCGTGAGCCGCCTACCCCGCCACCCCACCGGCTGCGCTTCCCCGAGCGTCCGCCAGAGCGCCCGTCCGGTGCATCGTTTGCCAGCGCAACCGGCGCCCGGTTATCGCGGTCAGCGCCGAGTGCACCAGGACCAGGTACATCACCTGGCGGTACACGATCTGCTGCAAGGGCAGTGTCCACAACGGACGCAGCGGTTCCCGGTCGAGCCGGAAGGCGAGCACCGCGGTGAGGATCTGCACGACCATCATGGTGCTCCAGCCGATCAGCGTCACCTCGCGGTCCAGGAACACGAAGCCGTACACGGCCATCAGGTCGATCAAGGGCGCGAGCAGCGGTAGGAGCACGCTGAACAGGGCGATCAACGGAAGGCCGCCACGGCCGAAGCGGGTCTTCTCCCGTACGGCGTGGCGGTGTTTCCACATCGCCTGCATGGTGCCGTAGCTCCACCGGTAGCGCTGCTTCCACAACTGGCCGAGGCTGGCCGGCGCCTCGGTGTACGCGCGCGCCGACTCCTCGTAGACGACCCGCCAGCCGGCCCGCTGGATCGCCATGGTCAGGTCGGTGTCCTCGGCGAGGGTGTCCTCGCTGAGGCCCCCGGCCTGAGCCAATGCCTGGCGGCGGAACCCGCCGAGCGCGCCCGGGATGGTGGAGATGCACCCCATGGTGTCGTAGAGACGGCGGTCCAGGCTGAAGCCGATCACGTACTCGATGTGCTGCCACTTGCCGAGCAGGCGGCCGCGGTTGGCGACCTTCACATTGCCGGCGACGGCGCCGATGGTCTGGTCGGCGAACGGCTGGATCAGCCGGTGTACGGAATCCGGGTCGACCATGGTGTCCGCGTCGACCATGACGATCAGGTCGTGGCGGGCGAACGCCATGCCGGTGTTCAGCGCGTTCGCCTTGCCGCCGTTGGGGACCTGGATCAGCCGTACGTTGGGAAGGGGAAGGTTTTTGATGACCTCGGCGGTCTTGTCGGTCGAGCCGTCGTCGACCACCAGCACTTCGACGCCGCCCTCGTGGTGAGAGCTCGCCAGGGACGTCACCGCCGCGCCGATGTTCTTCTCCTCGTTGTAAGCCGGCACCACGATGCTGACCGGCTCATTCATCGATCCCCACGACGTGTTCCGCCGCTGGCGGGCATGGGACCAGGCGAAGAAGAACAGAATCAGGGTGCGTACGGCGATCAGCCCGCCCGCCGTGATCATGAGGATCCAGAGCAGTTTCAGTACGCCGTCGGAGCCTTGCACGGTCCACGCCAGCGCCCTGCCCCGCCACACATCCGCCCCGCTCGCTGCCGGGTTGACGTCCAGCTGCATCGCCTTGCCGACGGTGGTGAACGTGAAGCCACGCGCCTGCAGTTGCGGTATCAGCCGGTCCAGCGCCTCCACCGATTCCAGGCGGTCGCCGCCCGCGTCGTGGAACAGGATGATCTCGCCGTTGTCGTTGGCCGGAGTGGCGTTACGGATGATCTGGTCGACGCCGGGACGCTGCCAGTCCTCACTGTCCATGTCGTCGAGAACGGTCAGATAGCCGTCCTGGCCGACCCGCTGCACGGTGGTGTAGTCGTCGTCGGTGAGCGCGTCCGGGAACGACGAGTAGGGCGGGCGCAGCATCACCGTCGAGCGGCCGGTGGCGTACGCAATGGCCAGCTGGGTCTCGGAATTCTCCAGATTGCGTCGCCAGTCGGGAATCCGGGCGAGATCGGGGTGGGTGAAGGTGTGCGCACCGATCTCGTGGCCTTCACGCATGATGCGTTCGGTCAGTTCGGGGTTGCGGACCACCTGGGTGCCCACCACGAAGAACGTCGCCGGTGCGTGGTATTTGGCCAGGACATCCAGAATCTTGGGCGTCCAGGTGGGATCCGGGCCGTCGTCGAACGTGAGCGCGATCGTGTTCTTCGGCATCCGCAACGACTGTTGGCGGCCGCCCTCCCGCAGATCGAGCACCGGTCCGCCGTTGACGACCTTCTCCGGCACCGTGCTGCTCGCCTCGGACCTCGGGGTGGTGCCGTCCGCGCTGAAATGCCCGCCCGTGTAAACCTCGACGATCACCACCGTGCCGAGAAGCACGAGCGCGACCAGCGAGAGCGCGGCCCAGTAGAGACGACGTTGCCGCCGGGCCGCGGGAACGTGTCCGGTTGACTCCGGAACGCCGAGGTGAGGCGGCGAAGCACCGTGGTAAACGGTCATTTGCTCACATTGCTGCTGATCGGAGCCGGAGGCTTCGCCCAGCCGTTGAACTGACTCACCCACACCGCCGAGACGATCAGAAGCGCGGCAACCACCACGCCGTACGCAACCCTGCGCACCCGCCGCCGTCGCCGCCCGCTGGGGTCGACGAAGACGGGAACCGTCACCGGCGCGTCGATGCGGATGATGTTGGTCACCGCGCTTTCCGACGTCAGGTCGCTGACCAGCACCTGCGTCTCTTCGGCGCTGTTCGCGAAGAGGGAGGCCAGGATTGCAGTGCGGTCGAGATCCTCAGGCTTCGAGCTCCTGCCGGAGCCCAGTACGTCGCGGGCCAAGACCGTCCTCCTTCAAACATCTGCGGTCGTTGGACAGACGCGGGCCCGTTCCGCAGCTCGTCACTGAGCCGGGCGTTGCCCCTCGTCACCGCCGCCCCTGCGTCGGATCGCGCCGGTCGATCAGCCTGTCCAGGGAGACAGCAAGCGAACCGGTTCGCTCGGTCTGTACGCGGTTGCCGGTGCGTGCCGCGGCGCATGAATCGCCTTCGTGTACCGCCCCACGAGATCAAGATAATCCATCGGGCCGGCACGCCCACAGGCGGCGATCGCACGCGGACATCAAACGATGTGGCCGATGCCACCATTCTCCGCGGGGCTTCCGTCCTTTGCGCTCGGTTGCCGCGCCGCCGCCTCCCGCATTCTCGGAGCGCGCAGCGACGTGGCCGTCGCGGGGGCGCTCCAGAGTTCACCGCGTGTTCAACCTGAATCAACAAGCGTGGCGAGGCCCGCACCGCACGGTTCGACGCGGTGAGAAATCGCACGGCGGCCTGCCGGGCTCGTCGATCCCCTGCGATCTCGCCGAGGCGTTCGGGGACGGCGACGAGCGAGCAGTCGGCCATCGTGGCGACACGCGACGTCGGAAATACCGCTCATGTTCGGCCGAGATCGTCCGATCAAGAGGTGGTCGATTCCTTGCAGGGCATCGCAAGGACGGATACGGGTTGATCGAGGGAGCTTGAACGTGAGCCGGCAGAAGATCCACATGTTGACTGTTTCCAGCGTCACAGCCTTGGCCTTGCTGACCGGCTGTAATGGCGGCTCCGAGCAGTCGGAAAGCTTTCACAACGGAACCTTCACCGTGGGCACCGACATCCGGGAAGGCGAGTACGTGACGCAGGGGGCCACGGACAGCGAGTGCAGCATCGAGATCACCCCGCAAGAGGGGAGTGGGTCCACCGCGACGGTCGACAAGAGCGAAAAGAAGAAGATCGAGCTCAAGGCCGGGTACGAAGTCGTCACGGCGGGATGTGAGGAATTCGTGCGCCAGTAGTGCCGTCGTGCCGGCGCTGAGAGTGCGCGGGACGCCCTCGGACGGCCACTGCTCGAGTGCCGCCACGAGGGCGTCCTGCGTCAGTTCCCCGGAGAGGCCGATCAAACGGTCAGCCTCCTGGCGGCGTCCGATCCGACACGCCGGCGTTGTCAGCTTCGCTCCGCCGTCGACCCCATCGGGCCGCTTCCGGGACCGCCGGGTGGCTCAGCCCCGCACGCCCGCGTCGAGAACGACCTCATCGCCGCCCGCGGTCGTGAACCAGTCGGTGTAGCCGTAGGCGGAGGAAGCGCCGAGGACGTGCTCATGGTAAATCAGGTCGGAGTCGACGGAGTCGATGAACTCGTACGGCTGCCACACCGTGAACTCAACCCGGTAGCTGCCCGCACGAACGTAGGCCTGATACGTGCCGTCGGGGTTGACCGTGGCCCACGTGGCCTGGCCGCCGGCCTGGGGACTCACGACGACACGGTCGATGGCGCCGACGTCCGGGATGCCGTTCTCGCCCTCGTCCCGCACGGTGTTGAAGTCCGTGTTCAGCCAGACGATGCCTCGGACGACGGCCCAGGGCACCACCGTGACGACGTCCTCCGCGGTGTTGTTGGTCGTGTCGGTCTCGGGCGTCGTGCTGGAAACGGTCGCGGCGAGCGTCACGGTGTCACCGGGCTGCACGTCGACGAGCTCCGCGGACAAGCTCACCGGTTCGGTGGTCTGACCCGGCGTCAACGGTGCGTGCGTGCACCGCCAGCCGGTCCGGCCGTCGGCGAGGCCCTCGCCGAAAGAGCAGTCCCAGCTCTCCGGCGAGGTCTCCGCCGCACGCGTTCCGGCCGGGAGCGCCGCGACGACGGTGATGTCGCCGGAGGTGATGTTCCCCGTGTTGCGGACGGAGGTGTTCAGTGCCGCGCGCTCACCCCGGACGAGTTCCTGCGTGGTGGTGGCGGGGTCGACCGCCAGGTCCAGGAATCCGGGGAGGTAGCGAATGACCGCTTCATCGGTGTTGTTGGCGGTCGACGACTCGGTGCCGCCGGACACCGTCGCGGACACCGTCAGCGAGTCCCCCGCCGTACCGGAGGGGATCGCCATCGGAATTGCGACGTTCTCCGCGACCGCGCCGGCGGCCAGCGGGGAGTGCGTGCAGCTTGCGGCCCCGAGCAGCTCGCAGGTCCAGCCGGCCGGCGGGCTCCAGCCGTCGGTGGGGAACTGCGCGCCGGGCGGAAGGGTGAACTTCACGACCGCTTCCTGGCTCGCCTTCGCGCCGGCATTGCGCAGGCCGACCGTCAGTGTCGCGCTGCCGCCGGGTGCGGCGATCTCGGTGCGATCGAAGGTGGTGGTCAGAACGAGGTCGGCCCTCGCCGGGGCAGCGGTGGCCGGGGTGGCGGACACGAGAAGGGTGCCGAGCGAGAGCAGCACACCGGCCGTGACCACGCGGACGGAACGATTTTGTACGGACATCAGGCCCTAACGTCGTCGGAAGGGAACCGTTCGACTGGGGTTCCCGGGATCGTTGGTGTCCCAGGGATAGAGCGTCGTGAAGTCGATACGCGTTACTGTGCCGTCGATGGGCTTGTGCCGGCGCGTGCAGCTCGGCTCTTCACGGCGAAGAGTGGCGGCTATCGTGGTTGGCTGGCGATCGCGCTGAGGGCCAGGTCGATGGCGGCCTCAAGCTGGGGATGCCGCGGGTCTGCGGACGACATCACCTGCACACCCTGCAAGAAGGTCGTGAGGAAGTGGGCCGCCGCGGCGGGATCGCCGGCTGCGGAGATCTCGTCCGTCGCTTGAGCACGGCGCAGCGCGGACTCGAGCGCGAGATCGATGCGGTCGAAGGTGGCGCGCACGCGGTTCATGGCCTGAGCGTCGTCGGCCTTTCCCATGGCGGTCCCCACGATGAGGCAGCCGGCCGGGTCGCCCTCCACGCCGGCGGCGGCACGTTCGTGTGCCACCTGGTTGGCTTGTGCCACCCCGATCAGCAAGGCGCGTAGCCGGGGCAGCAGCGGGCCGGTGTCCTCCACGGTGGCGAGCAAGCCGGCGGCCTGTCCGTCGCAGTAACGGTCGAGCGCGCGCAGGAAGAGGGATTGCTTGTCCCCGAAGGCCGCGTACAGGCTGCCGGGCTTGAGGCCGAGTTCCTGGCCGAGGTCGCGCAGGGACGTGCCGTCGTAGCCGCGCCGCCAGAACAGCCGCATGGCCTGGTCGACGGCGCGGTCTTCCTCGAAGATCCGGGGGCGTCCCACCCTTGCAATCTACCCGTTCTTGGTCGGTCGGCCAAAAACGTGCTAGCTTCAGCCCCGGCAAGTTTTTGAACGATCGACCAAAAAGAGGTTGTCTCATGAGCAGGTTCCAAGGCAAGGTTGCCATCGTCACCGGGGCGACCAGCGGGATGGGTCTGGCCGCCGCGCAGCGCCTCGCCCGCGAGGGCGCGTCTGTCGTGCTGGCCGGACGACGGAAGGAGCTGGGGGACAAGGCAGTCGCCGACATCCGCGCAGCGGGCGGCGAAGCCATCTTCGCCCAGGTGGATGTGACGAACGACGCTGATGTCGCGGCACTCGTCGACACCACGGTCCGGACGTACGGGCGGCTCGACGCAGCCTTCAACAACGCGGGCGGCGCCGGCGACGGGGCATCCTTCGGACCGGTCGCGGGCGTCCCGGCAGGGGCCTTCTCCGACGCCATCACGTTGAACCTGACCAGTGCTTTCCTGTCCTTGAAGTACCAGGTGCCCGCGATGCTCGCCAACGGCGGCGGCGCCGTCCTGTTCAACGCCAGCAACCTGGGTGTGGTGGGGATGGGCGGAGCGGCCGCCTACTCGGCGGCGAAGCACGGAGTCGTCGGGCTCGCCCGCTCGGCCGCGCTCGAGCTGGCCGAGCAGGGCATCCGGGTCAACGCTCTGGTCACCGGCGGCGTCGACACCCCGATGTTCCGCAGCACGATGGGCGCCACCCCGGAGGGTGCCGCCGCGATCGCGTCGCTGCACCCGATGAAGCGGGTCGCTCAGCCGGAGGAGATCGCCTCCTTCGTGTCGTTCCTGCTGTCGGACGAGGCGAGCTTCGTGACCGGAGCCTCCCTGGCGGTGGACGGCGGCTGGACGGCCCAGTAGCCGAGCGTGCTTGCTGAGCACGGCGGAAGCCCGCGAGCCGACCAGGCGTCGCGGGCTTTCCCACCGGTGAGCAGGGCCGCGTGGGGCAGACGCCGGCTCAACGGCGAATATGGCGGTCCTTTCCTTGCATAGTGCAACGGTTGCTGGGAACAACCAGGCCGATGTCCGCACCTGGCTGGTTCGACTCATCGACCGGAGGCGACGCCGCATGGGCGCCCTGAGTTCGTGGCTCCTGCTGCTGATTTTCCTGGCTTGTGCGGCCGCGATCTGGGGCGCCGGCGTGAAGCTGTCGGGTGCCACCGATGTGCTCGCGGAGCGGCTCCACCTGGGATCCGCGCTCGGCGGTGTCATCCTGCTCGCGGTCGCCACGAATCTGCCCGAAGTGGCCATCACGGCCGGCGCCGCCCTGGCTCACCAGCTCGACGTCGCGGTCGGCAACATTCTGGGCGGCATCGCGATCCAAACCGTGGTGCTGGTCGCGCTGGACGCCGCCGGAGTACGGCCGCGACGGCCGCTGACCTATCTGGCCGCGTCGCTGACCCTGTTGCTGGAAGGCGCCCTGGTGGTGGCGCTGCTCCTGGTTGTGGTCATGTCCACCCAGCTGCCGGCCTCGCTGATCGTCTGGCGGCTGGCACCGGGCCCGGTGCTCATCGCGGTCCTGTGGGGCATCGGGCTGGTGCTGCTGCGCCGGGCCGGCCGCGGGCTGCCGTGGCACGAGGGCGGCGACGCGCCCGGAGGTCAGGACCGGCCGCGCGGTCACTCCCGTACGCGAAAGGAGAGTGACGCCACCGAGGCCGGCGTGAGCACCGGGCGTACCGCCCTCGTCTTCGCGGTGGCCGCCGCCGTGACCTTGGTCGCCGGCGTCTTCCTGGAGCGCAGTGGCGACGAGTTGTTCGGCCGGCTCGGGATGTCCGGTGTGCTGTTCGGCGCGACCGTGCTGGCCGCTGCGACATCGCTGCCGGAACTGTCGACCGGGCTCACCTCCACCAGGATGGGCGACTACCAGCTCGCGGTCAGCGACATCTTCGGCGGCAACGCGTTCCTGCCGGTGCTGTTCCTGGCGGCCACGCTGCTGTCGGGGCAGGCCGTCCTGCCGCGCGCCCACGCCGCCGACGTCTACCTGACCGCGCTGGGCGGCGTCCTGACGATCTTCTACATGATCGGGCTGGTGTTCCGCCCGCAGCGGCAGTTCCTGCGCATGGGCGCCGATTCCCTGGCCGTCCTGATCCTCTACATCCTCGGCGTCGTCGGGCTCGCGTTCGTCACCTGACGCGCCCTGCGTGAAATCTTCAGAGCACGCCTGTGCGGAGCCATCGATGCGTCCCCAGGATCTCCTCAGCGGGATTGTCGCCGGGAAGGTGGCCGCCCCCTGCCGTTTCCACCACGGTCGCGCTCGGAATCGCAGCCGCCAGGAACCGCCCGTGTGCAAGGGGGCAGGACGTGTCCTCGTCCCCGTAGGTCAGCAGGACCGGTACCGCAATGGCAGGAAGATCGAATTCCCAATCCCGGATGAATGCCAACGTATCGTCTACCGAGCCACCCACTCCGTTGCGCGCTTGCTCAACGACGATCCGACTGAGCACAGCGACGACCTCCGGCTGGCGAAGGAACGCGACATCACCAGCTGGCGCACCGTCACCGAGCAACGCCCCAGGATCCTCAGCGATGCGCTTCTCCATCAACCGCTGCGCTGACTCCATCTCCCGGGTGAGAGTGTCCACACCGGCTTCGGCCCAGGAGAGTTCAGCCGCTATCTCAGGATCCATGCCTGCCAACCATTCCTCACGCGTCAGCCCCCGCGTACCGAGTGGCGCAAGAGACGACTGGCAGGCGACGCGTTCGACGCGTCCCGCCAGCAGTGCGGCACAGGCCAATGCGTGCGGCCCGCCGCCCGATCCGCCGACAACGGCGAACCTGTGAAATCCCAGGGCGTCGGCCACCGCGAGTACGTCAGCGGCCTCCGCCGCTACCGACCGGCCACGGTGCCGGGTGGACAGCCCGTACCCGGCCCGATCCGTGGTGACGTAGCGGACACCGGCTTCGGCGTAGACGGCCTCGTCCGGCCACCTGCTCAGGCGACAGCCGGGCGTCCCGTGCAGACCAATGACCGGGTACCCGCTCGGATCCCCACCGTCTATCCAGGCGATCACCCGCCCGTCCGAGGTGACCGTCGACCCACCATGTTGTTCCATGGCAACGATCATGGCAGCGTTGCCGGGTGATGGGCATCCGCATTTGCCGCTGTCCGGCGCCGGCCTAGGCGTCCTCGTCGAACGGCTCGTCACTCCACCGCCACCACCGGTGACCAAGCACGAAGCTGACTGCGGCAATCGGTAGGCTCCTCGGCAGCGCGGACCGGGGTAGTTCCAACGCCGGGGGCCTGCGCCCTCTTCGCCGCGCCTGCGGGATTCGCCGAGTGAATGACAACGACGCCGACGTCGACGGGTCGGTCCTCGAAGGCAGCTCGTTCAAGGACGAGCCCTCATCGAGTCGGTCGCTTCGGTGACGGTTGAGACTGAGTGCCGTCGCGGAATCAGTTGCCCGCGCTCTCGTACCGGCGCAGCCCGCGTTTGAAGATGAGCGCGGCTGCGCCGGCGCAATATACCGCCACCAGCGGCGTCATCAGTCCGAGCCACCGCGACTGCCCCATGTTCACCAGGTACGCGACCGGGAAGAAGCTGACGAACGCGAACGGCAGCACCGCGCCGAGCGCCGCCTTGAGCGCCACCGGATAGATGGAGAGGGGAAAGCGGGCCAGGTCGCCCACCTGCAGCAGCGCGAAGGCGAACATCGGCGTGGGGCTGTTCAGCCAGAACGAGACCGCGTTGGTGGCCAGGCTGATCGCCACCTTGACGATCACCGCGCTGATCAGCAGCACCACGCCGAGCAGGATTCGCCACGGCGTCCAGACGATGTTCGCGTGCGCGAGGCCGGCACCGATCATGATGCCGCCCACCACGATGTTGCTCAGCCCGTTGATGCCCACCGCCGCGCTGGTCGTCTGCAGGATCACCGGGTACGGGCGGATCAGGAAGTAGTCGAGGCCGCCCCGGTTGATGTACCCGGCCAGCCACCACATGCCCTCGAAGAACAGCGAGCCCACCCCCTCGGCCAGTGCCACCGCGCCGAACATCGTCAGCACCGACCAGAAGGTCCAGCCGTGCACCTCGGGAACCCGCGCGAACAACGCCGACAGGAAGACGATGTTGACGACCTGCATCAGGACCGTGGCACCGGCCAGGACGGTGAAGTCCGCCGGGTACTCGAGCAGGGACCGGAAGTGGGCGCCCAGCAACCGCAGGTAGATCCTTACGGTACGCATCTCAGCCTCCGTGCACGGTCAGTTTGCGCAGGCCGGCCCGCCATACCAGGCGGACGCCGAACCACAGGACGACGACCCAGCCGAGCTGCACCGCGACCAGCCGGGCCGCGTCCCAGCCATCCACCCGACCCAGGAAGATCAGGGCGGGGGTGGAGGTCAGCCCGGCGAACGGCGACCACTGGGCCGTCGTGGCCAGCCAGCCCGGTAGGTACGCCAGCGGGATGAGCGCGCCGGAAAGCAGGTTCACCACGGCGACGCGGGCCCATTGCACGCCGACGAAGTTCTCCGTCCAGAAGCAGGCCAACATGCTTCCGTACACGATCAGGAACTTGAGCGGCACGATCAGCACCATGCTGATCAGGAACAGGACGAGTCCGGGAACGCCGGGCGTGTCGACACCCCCGGTGAGGGCGAGGACGGCTGTCCCGACCAGCACGATCAGCACGAGTTCGATCCACAGCGCGCCGATCGCCTCGGCGAACCGGGCCTTCTGGTAGTCGACCGGCTTGACCAGGTCCAGCGCGACGTCGCCGTCCAGGATGCGGAAGGCCATCTTGAAGTCGCCGGCCAGTGAGACCACGGTGCTGGCGGCGAACGAGACCAGCAGGTATGTCCGCATCTGCGGCCAGGTGAACCCGTTGTTCGCGGACTGCGCGAGGACCACGTGCCAGACTGCGAGCAGGGCGATCAGCTGCACGAACACCGCGCCGAGACCGAGCACCACGGCCAGCCGGTAGGCGAGCGCGGCCCGCGCGGCGGCCCGGATCAGCGCCCGGTAACCCCTCATCCGAGCACCAGCTCGCCCGAGTACACCCGGCGGATGACGTCCTCGATGCTCGGTTCGTCGACCCGGAAGTCCACCAGCTCGGCGAGTCCGGCCAGCGTGGTGACCGCCGCCCCGGCCGTCATCGCGAACCGGTCGAACCGGACGGCGTACCGCGTCGGGGTGTCCTCCTCGGTGACCTCGGCGCCGGGCAAAGCCGAGGTCAGCGTCTCCAGCGGCACCGGCGCGGCCGTTTCGACGTGCAGGATCCGCTCGCGGGCGAATCGGTCCTTCACCGCCGCCAAGTCGCCGTCGAAGATATCCGGCCCTCGTCGATAATCACCAGCCGCCGGCAGAACCCCTCGATATCGGCGAGGTCGTGGCTGGTCAGCATCACGGTGGTGCCCTCGTCGCGCAGGCCGCGGAAGAACTCGCGCACCCGGTCCTTGACCGCGATGTCAAGCCCGATAGTCGGTTCGTCGAGATAGACGACCTGCGGCCCGTGCACCAGCGCCGCCGCGAGGTCGGCCCGCATGCGCTGGCCCAGCGACAGCTTGCGGCCGATCAGCGGCAGGATCTCGCCCAGCTCCAGCACCTCGTCGAACCGGGCCAGCCGCTTGCGGTAGGTGGCGTGGTCGACGTCGTACATGTCACGCAGCACGGCGAGCGACTCCCGGACCGGAAGATCCCACCACAATTGCGTGCGCTGCCCGAACAGCACACCGATCCGGCGCGCCACGGCCATCCTGTCCCGCTGCGGGTGCAGGCCGTCGATGCGCACGTCGCCGGACGTCGGCACCAGGATGCCGCTGAGCAGCTTGACCGTGGTGGACTTGCCGGCGCCGTTGGGGCCGACATACGCAACCGCCTCGCCCGCCCCGATGGCCAAGTCGACGTGGTCGACCGCGGTCTTGTCGGTATAGCGGCGGGTGAACAGGTGCTTGACGGCGCCGCCCAACCCGGAACCCTTGTCCGGCAGCCGGAACACCTTGGTCAGAGCCCGCGCTTCGATGATCGGCACGCGACAACCACCCCCATCCGGTCGGTGACGAGTCACCACCGTATGAGATCTGATTCCGGTCGCAACCCATTAGTCTGATGGACTTCGACGGCAGGTACCGCCCCTGGAGCAGACCGCCCCGACCGGCCGCCGCCCGACCTGGGCGCACAGAGATAGGACCAAGTCACGTCGGCCAAGGGTCGCGCGAAGACGTCCGGATCTGCGCGATCCGGCGCCTGCGCATGTCGATCAGGCAGAAGGGTCGCCGGGCGTCCAGAGCGATACATCTGATGCCTCCAACTCGGCCCGGACGCGCAGGAAGCGGGCTTGGTGTCGCCAGCGGCCGGCCTCGTAGGCCTGGTCGACGATGACCTCGGCGACGAGCGAAGGCCGCACCGGGACGTAGGCGAGCGGTTCGGAGCGCTGGAACTGGCCCAGCCAGGCCGCGGGAAGCGGTTGCGGCCACGGCTGACTGCGGACCGACCCGGCTCGCCGCAGGAGCGGGGTGACGTCGCGTCGCTGCGGCACGGTCAGGGCTCCGGTGCGGCCGACGTACCTGAGCCGGCCGCGGTCGTCGCGGCGGCCGAGCAGCAGCGAGTCCGGCTCGCTCAACGTGCCGGTGACGCCGCCGATGATGGCCTCGGTGGTGGTTCTCAGCTTGTACTTCCACCACCCGGTGCGCCGGTACCGGCCGGCGAGGTCCTTGATGACCAGGCCCTCCGAGCCCAGCGGGGCGTAGGCCTTGAGCCACAGCATCGCCTCGTCGAAGTCCGTGGTCTGCGGGCACAGTTGCAGCGCGGTGGGCGCGCCGGCGACGACGGTCTCCAGCCGGGCACGCCGCTGCCGCAGAGGACGGTCGCGCAGATCGCCGCTGCCGTCGTGGAGCAGGTCGAACGCGACGAACGTGGCCGGTCGCCGGGCCGCCTCTCGGCCGAGTTCCCGGCCGGCGACGATCCGTCTTTGCAGGGCGGAGAACGAGGTACGGCCGGTGGCGGGATCCAAGAAGATCAGCTCACCGTCCAGGACGGTGCCGGCCGGGAGGACGGACAGATGCGTGACCACGTCGGGGAAGTACGCCGCGAGCGGCTTCAGCGATCGGGACTGCAGGTGGACGGTGTCGTCGTCGCGGTACGCGGCGGCGCGCCAGCCGTCCCACTTCGGCTCGTACGCGCATCCGCCGCGGCACTGGTCCGGTCGCGGTGGCTGCGGCACGCCGGTGGCGCGCATGAGTTCGATCGGTGGCCGCAGCACTTGGCCCCCCGTCGCCCGCGACAACCTGACGCTAAGCAGGAAGCACCCGGTCGCAGGCTCGAACCGGGAGATCGCACGCGTTCGGATGAGGATGAGCCGGTACCGACGAGACGAAGGAACCCCGCCGGCCACTGGCCGGCGGGGTTCGATCAGGTGGTGAGGCTAGGACACGGTGAACGGTCCTGCCGTGCCGCCCTGGTTCGACTCGATGTAGATGACGTTCGGGCGGGTGGCCGGTGCTTGCGCGTTCCGCAGCCGGACGTCGTAGTCGCCGATGCCCGGCGGCGCGGCGGCCACCACCGGCGTCACCGCCAGCACCGGACCGGACGGCGAGCCGGCGTGGATCGTGATGTTGGCGCCGACGAACGAGCCGGTGCCGGTGATGCGCATGTCACCCGCCTTCCACTTGGCCGTGCCGATGCTCACCCGGTCGACCGAGGGCGTGATCAGCACGTCGTCGGTCTTCGAGCCGGACGCGGTGGTGACCGTCAGCCGGAACGTCAATCCCTTGTTGGTCATCGGGAACCGGTAGAAGGGCATCGTGAACCGCGGGTTCAGCGTGGTGGCCGCGGTCAGCGTGACCCGGTCCGGGTCGGTCGCCGCGATCGGGTCGCCGGTGCCGGTGGCGAGCTGGGTCCAGGCGTACGTCGCCGGTGTCGTGGACCCGGCACCGTTGAGGATCACCGTGGTGTTCCGTGCCACGTTGGCGCGGTCCGGGCCGGCGTTCGCCACCACGGCGCCCTGCGGAGTGACCGGTCCCAGGCGGGGGGAGGGCTCGCCGAAGCCGTTGGCGTTCTTCGCCTGGACGGTGAAGAAGTAGCTGGCGTCCCCGGTCAGGCCGGTGATCGTCATGGTGGTGCCGGTCGTCTCCCGGAGGTCACCCACCGTCGCGCCGACCGCGTCGTAGACCTGCACGCCGTACCCGGTGATGGACGGGTCGTTCGCGGTCCAGTTGAGGGTGACCTGCCCGGGCCCGGCGACGGGCGTGCCGAAGGACGGGGCGTCCGGGGTCGGGGTGTTGGTGATCGTGTAGTTCCGCTCACCGATGACCGAAACGTTGCCGGCCAGGTCGAAGGCCACGAACTTCAGCGTCGTGGTGGCATCGATCGTGATGGGCCCGGTGTAGAGGACGGCCGAGGCGGAGAGCACGTCGGCAAGGACGGGGTCGGTGCCGTCGGTCGTGTAGTAGATCTCCGAACCGGGTTCGTTGGCGGTCAGCGTCACCTGCCGCGCGGTGGGGAAGCTGCCGTCGCTCAGCGAGGCCGAAACGGTCGGCACGGTGGTGTCCGTCTGCGGCTGCACGACGACCGGCGGGAACGTCATACCGACGCTGCTGACCGCGACGACCTCGATGTCGTAGCTCTCGGTGTCGGACAGGCCGGTGATGGTGGTGCCCCGGGCGGCCTGGCCGGTGATCCGGCGTCCGATCTCGACCTGCTCACCGCCCGTGGCGGTGTGCGCCACCGCGGTGACCCGGTAACCGGTGATGGCCGGGGTGCCCGGGATGGCGACGGCGGGGGTCCAGGCGAGCTTGACGCCCCCGGCGACCTTGACGGCGGTCACGCCGGTCGGGCCGGGCGGACCGGACTGCAGCGGCCCGTTCGGGCAGCCGCCCATGCCGGGGCCGCCCGGCTCGCCGAACTCGGCGATGGTCAGACCTTGCCGGTTGCCGTCCGGGTCGGTCAGCTCCCACGACAGCAGGCGCTCACCCAACCCGGCGTTCGCGGCGATCTCGGCGACATCGGCGCTGGCGAACTCGTACGTCGCGGTGAACGTGTCGCCGGAGAATTCCATCCCGGACTGGTATCCGCCGCGGGGCGCCGCGACCGGAGGGCCGGGCAACGCCCGCACGTCCCGGCGCGCCACGGCGGTGCCGGTCAGCGCCGGCTCGACGATGCGCTGCTCGACGTTGGCGCGATCGACACCCGCCCCGATGTGCCCGGTCACCGTGACGGTGGTTCCGTTCTGTACGGCGTCCGCGGTGACCATCGCGTCCTGCACCACGGTCTGCCCCACCGCGGTGTCACCGAACCGGATCGACGCGATGTCACCGGGCAGGATGTCCGGCGTGACGTTGAGTCCCGTACCGGCACCCCAGCAGTAGCCACCCGGGTGATTGACCTCGAAGGCGACGTCACCGGCCGCCACCACGCCGGCCGCGGAGCCGACGATGCCCACTCCCGGCCGGGTGACCTCGATGATCGCGGTTTCCCCGATATGATCTTGATATCCCTCGACCGTGATGAAGTCCCGGTTCGGGAACACCACCAGGTTGTCGGGGAAGGTCGGCACACCCGCGGCGGCGACGGCCCCGGAGGGGATCACCGTTACACCCACGACCGCGGCAACGATCGCGGCCGTGGTCAATCGCGTGGTGCGGCTGCGTATCGCCGCAGTGGGCGACGGCAGTGCAGAACGTTCAGGCATGAGACGGGCTTCCTTTCGACCAGCGAGCTCAGCGTGCAGTCCGGCATGGGACGACGGCGTCGAACGCCGCGGACAGTCGTGCCGGGAACCGGCCGCTCATCGAGCGTCCAAGGGGATGCCGCCGCGGCCGGGCCGGGCGGTCAGGTAGCTCCCGACCCGGCTCAAACTAGGAGGGGCGCCTGAGGCCGTCCTGAAGGTTCGCTGAGGTCATCGGCGAAGGAAGCCCGGAAAGAGGGCGCGGGGCCGGCTGAACCCGGCCCCGCGACGACGCCGGGTTCAGCGCAAGCTGTCGACGTCGATGACGAACCGGTAGCGCACGTCGGAGGTGAGCACCCGCTCGTACGCCTCGTTGACCGCGTCGGCGTCGATGACCTCGACCTCGGGGGCGATGCCGCGCTCCGCGCAGAAGTCGAGCATCTCCTGGGTCTCGGCGATGCTGCCGATGCTGGAGCCGGCGAACGAGCGGCGGTTGCCGAACAGCGCGAACACCGGGACCGGCAGCGGCTGCGGCGGAGCGCCGACGCTGACCAGGGTGCCGTCCAGGCGCAGCAGGCCGAGGTAGGCGGCCATGTCGACCGGGGCGCTGACCGTGTTGATGATGAGGTCGAAGGTGTTCCTGAGTGCCTCGAACGTCACCGGGTCGCTGGTGGCGTGATAGTCGCCGGCGCCGAAGGCGAGTCCGTCGTCCTTCTTGCCGAGTGTCTGCGACAGCACGGTGACCTCGGCGCCCATGGCGACGGCGATCTTGACGGCCAGGTGGCCGAGACCGCCCATGCCGACGACGGCAACCTTCCGGCCCGGCCCCGCCTTCCAATGCGCCAGCGGCGAGTAGGTGGTGATGCCGGCGCAGAGCAGGGGCGCGGCTTTCTCGTACGGGATGGACTCGGGCACCCGCAGCACGAAGTCCTCGTCGACGACGATGTGGGTCGAGTAACCGCCCTGGGTGATGGTGCCGTCGCGGTCGACCGAGGCGTAGGTGCCGGTGTTGCCGTTGAGGCAGTACTGCTCCTGGCCGGCTTTGCAGTTCGCGCACTCGCGGCACGAGTTGACCATGCAGCCGACGCCGGCCCGGTCGCCCACCGCGTGCTTGGTGACCTCGCTGCCGACCTCCGCCACCCGGCCGACGATCTCGTGGCCGACGGTCAGCGGGTAGGCGATCTCGCCCCACTCGCCGCGGACGGTGTGGATGTCGGAGTGGCAGATGCCGGCGTAGCGGATCTCGATGAGGACATCGCGCGGCCCGAGGTCACGCCGCTCGATCGTGGTGCGGACGAGCGGGCCGGTGGCAGAGGTCGCGGCGATGGCGTTGACAGTAAGAATGGTGTGCTCCGTTCTGGGGATGACACGGCTCTCGTCCATCGCCTTATACCCGTCGGCGGCCTGATCGAGCGGCAAGAGGTGCCGGATCTGAGAAAAGCGACCGCCGGCCTCGACGGGGAACGACGAGGCCGGCGGATCACTACCGGTGGGGAGTGAGAGGGGACCGGTGGTGCGGGTGTCTACTTTGCTGCCGGGAAGGCGTGCTTCTTGCCGCCGATCGCGAGCAGGGAGGAAACGGCCAGGAGACCCAGCGCCACCCACATGATCGACTTGGTGTTCAGCACATCGACGACGACGCCACCGAAGAGACCGCCGAGGGCGATGGAGATGGAGAACACCAGGGTGACCATCGACTGGCCGACCTGAGCCGCCGGTCCGGAGGCCTTGATGATCGAGGCCATGAACAGGGTCGCCGAGCTGCCGTAGACCAGACCCCAGGTGGCGGCGGCGATGTAGACGACCACCGGCAGGCCGGTGATCACGGCCATGACGAGGGCCACGACCGCGAGCAGCACGGTGGTGGCCACGACCAGCTGGCGAAGGTGACGGTCGATGAACTTACCGACGACGAAGACGCTCAGCACCGAGGTGACGCCGAAGACGAACAGCACCCAGCCGGTCTGACTCCGCATCCCCAAGAGGTTCAGGAAGTCGGTGATGTAGGTGTACATCATGTAGTGCGCGACCATGAATCCGGCGAGGGTCAGCAGGATGACGCGGACCCCGGGCATGACCAGCACCTGGGAGAACTTGTGCCGGTCGTCCGGCGGCATGCCGGGCAGGTTCGGCAGGGTGAAGTACATCCACAGCATGACCAGCACGGTCAGGACGGCGGATCCGTAGAAGGCGACCTGCCAGCCGGTGAAGGACGTGACCGCGGTGGCCAGCGGGATGCCGAAGGCGAGCGAGACCGGGATGCCGGCCATGGCGATGGTGATGGCGCGGCCCTGTTTGCCGTCCGGGGAGAGCCGGGCGGCGTAGCCGGCGAGCGACGGCCAGATCAGCGCGGTGCTCAGTCCGGCGAGGACGCGGGTCGCGAGGGTCAGCCAGTAGTTGCTGGACAGTCCGGTGAGCAGGTTGGCGACCGTGACGGTGAGCAGCGCGACCTGGATCACGCTTTTGCGCGTCCAGTTGGTGGTCAGCCGGTTGAGCGGGATCGCCGCGAGCGCGGTGGCCACGGCGTAGAGCGTGACGGTCTGGCCGGTCGCCGCGATGCTGCTGTGCAGTGTGCGCGACATCTCCGGTAGGAGGCCGGCCGGCAGGACCTCGGTCAGGACGCCGACGAATCCGGCGAAGAAGAGGCCCATCAGGGCCATCAGCGGTAGTCGATCCTGCCGGTCGGTGGCGACGGCTGAGGAAGCGGTTGGTGTATTGGCTGTGGCGGTCATGTGCCGTTTCCATTGTTGAGCGGTCCCGCCGGAGCATCCGCCCCGGCGGGGAGTGGTGAACAGATTGCGAGCGCGGCCGTGTCCGTTCAGGCGCTCGGCACCACGTTGTGGTTGAGCCGGAACATGTTGGCCGGGTCGTAGGTCTTCTTGATGGCGGCGAGGCGCTGGTAGCGCTCGGCGCCGTAGATCGCGGCGGCGTCGGCTGCCTCATCGGGGGCGAGGTTGTTGACCAACCGGCGGTCGCCCTGCCAGGGCCGCATGCCGTCGAGCAACTCGGCGACCGACGCCTTGAGCTGCTGCTCCCGCGCCAGCGGGCCGACCGAGACGCCCAGCAGGCTGTACGGCAGGCCCCTGGTCGCCACGGCGTTGGGCACAGCCGGTTCCCGGTCCCACGCCCCGCCCAGAGCACGCAACTCAGCGATCCACAAGGAGGTCGCGGAGGCGGGCCCGACGAGTTCCACCAGCCTGTCCTGCGCCTGCGCGGGGAACTCCCGCAGCATGATGCCCCGCTCGTAGTAGGGCAGCGGTGCGGTCGGCTCGTCGTGGATCGACGCCACCTCGGTGTACGGCATGTCCCGTACGGTGTCCAGGACCGCCGGGGCCACCGCCCGCAGCGGCGCCACCATCCGCTCGCCGTCCGCGGCCGTGCCGTTGTAGGCGAACCGCAGCGACACCAGGAACGCCCCGCGTAGTGGCTCGGGCAGTTCGGGCAGCGGTGGCAGTCGCAGCACGGCGAACGACGACACCATGGTCTCCGGGGTGCCCGGGTGCCAGGCGGTCCAGGCCCGCAGCACGTCGGCCATGCGCTCACCGGGGAAGTAGAGGGCGCCGCCGTAGAGGCGGGACACCGGGAACAGGTCGAACTCCAGCGAGGTGACCACCGCGAAGTTGCCCTTGCCGCCGCGCAGCGCCCAGAACAGGTCGGGTTCCGACTCCGCGTCGACATGCCGCGGTTCGCCGTCCGCGGTCACCACGTCGAGCGAGCGCACATGGTCGGCGGCGTAACCGTGGGAGCGGCCCAGGGTCGGGCTGAGACCACCGCCCAAGGTGTAACCGGAGACCCCCACGGTGGGGTTCGACCCGTTCAGCGGGGCCAGGCCGGCCTTGGCGGCGGCCGCGACGACCTCGGACCACAGCGCCCCGGCGCCGACCCGGGCGGTGCGGCGGGCCGCGTCGATGGTCACGTCGTTCATCCGATGGGTCGCGATCAGGACGGCACCGTGCGCCGCGTCGACCACCTGGTGGCCGGTGGTCTTCACCAGAACCGGCCGGTTCCGGGCCGCCGCGAAGGCGACGGCGGCCCGGACGTCGGCCGCGTCCTGTGCGACCACGATCACGGCGGGCACCAGCTCGTGGTTCAGGTTGAACACGGCGCGTTCGTCGTCGTAGCCCGCGTCGCCGGGAAGCAGGACCGAACCCGTCACCGCGGCCGCGAGGGGCGCCACGTCCCCCGGCAGCACCGGCGGCAGAGACGAATCGCCGGCGGTCATGGCCGACGCTCGAGTGCGGCCCCGGCCGCGGTGAACCGTGCAGTGATGGCTTGCATACTGATCCTTACCGGGAGGAGCGACCCAGCTCACAGCCCGCTCCACACTGAGCTGCGGGAGGATCGCCCGTTTCGCGTTACATCAGGGAGTCGAGATAGCCCTGCCCGGCGTGACAGCTAGACGCGTGCGAGTTTCTCGGGGTTGATGACCCGGCGGTACGCGGTGATCAGACCGTCGGTGATCTGGACCGTGTCGACGGCGTAGACGCGACCCTCCCGGTACAGCACCAGGGCGAGCTCGCCACCGACCTCGGCGAAGTCGATGCGATCCAGGTGCCACTGGCGCCCCACCCGCAGCAGGACCTCGGCGACGCGCTCATCGCCGTAGATGAGCCGGCGTGCCGCGGAGACCTCGCCGCCGCCGTCGGTGACGTAGACGACATCCGGGTGCAGGAGCTTGACCAGGCCGGCCAGGTCCCCGGCCTGGTAGGCGGCGCGGAAGATGCTGAGGACGCGTTCCCGCTCGGCCCTCGGCGCCTCCGGCGTGGACTCCTTCGCCTTGGCCACCCGCCGTCGTGCCCGCGAGGCGAGCTGCCGGGCACCGGGCACGGAGATCTCCAGCACTTCGGCGATGCGGCTGAACTCGACACTGAAGACGTCGTGCAGGACGAACGCCACCCGCTCCGGCGGGCTCAGCTCTTCCATGATCAGCAGCATGGCCGAGCTGACCGACTCGTCGACCATCACCGGCTCCGACGCGTCCGGCCCGGTCAGCAACGGCTCCGGCAGCCACGGCCCGACATAGTGCTCGCGGCGGAAGCGCGCGCTCTTGAGGATGTCGTACGACCTTCGCGCGGCCACCGTCACCAGCCAGGCCCGCAGATCATCGATGGCGTCGAGGTCCGCCCCGGCGGCTCGCAGCCACACCTCCTGGGTGACGTCCTCGGCGTCGGCCACGCTGCCCAGCAACCGGTAGGCCACGCCGAAAACCGCGGGCCGGTAGCTCTCCCATCCGGCCCCGAGCGGGTCCTCCCGCTCGGACTCCCCGGACCCGCTCCCGCCACCCATACCGTCCAGCGTAGCCAAGCCGAAGCCGCTGGTGAGCGTCCCGTGACGTGACGTGCAAGTCAGCGCCCGCCGGACCCGTACGGCGTCCGTTTCGGGCGGTTGATCGCGGACGCTGATGCCCCGGTCACTGTCTCTTCATCCCGAATTCAGGCCTCGGGTTGCCGGCGGTGGCAGCGTCGCGGCTCGTCAGACCCTCCACGGGCGGAAAGCAGGGACGACGATGAACATCGACCGACGACAATTCCTCACGATCGGCGGCGCGGTCGTCGCCACCGGTATGTTGCCGGCGTCGGCGGCGTGGGCTGACGAGGGCCAGGAGCGCCACGAGCAGCCCGACGACGGCCCCCGGGGCATCTGGCTGGCGGGTGACACCCACGTCCACGACGACCACTCCTCGGACGGCAGCGCGCCCCGGCAGCTGACCGACCAGCGTGACCCGGGCAACCTGCCGGTGAGCGACCAGATCGCGTACGCGGAGTCGATGGGTCTGGCCTTCCTGCCGCTGACCGACCATCGTACGTTCGACCAGCACTGGGACCCGCTGTGGAGGTCCGAGAAGCTGCTGCTCATCACCGGCGAGGAGGCGAACGGCTCCCCGCACGCCATCGTGCTCGGCGCGGTCGACACCGTCGTCGACGGCGCCAACCCGCCCGGCTCGCCGGCGTTCCGGCACGTGCAGCAGTCCATCTGGGATGCCCACGCGCAGGATGCCGTCTGGTCGGTCGCGCACGCCGACGACGGCGAGTTCACGCGCGCCGCCGGACCCAACGACAACGCCAGCGTGCTGGGCGTCGACACGGTCGAGGTCTTCAACGCCAGCAGCGACCCGGACGCCGAGATCGACTACGCGGAGAACCGGTGGAACCGCGGCTTCCGGTTCGGCGCGGTCGGTGCGAGTGACAGCCACTTCAAGGAGCTGCGGCCGCTGAGCGCGCCGGGCAGCCCGACCACCTGGGTCTTCGCCGCCGAGCGTTCGGTGCGCGCGATTCTCGACGCGCTGCGGGCCGGCCGCACGACGGTCTCGTACCACCCGACCGGCCCGTTCCTCACCATCGAGGCCGACGTCGACGGCGACGGCCGCCACGAGGCGATCGGCGGCGACGAGGTGATCGTCGGGCGTGAGCTGCCGAAGCGGGCCACGCTGCGGGTGCGGGCCAGGGCGGCCAAGGGCATGCGCGTGCTCGTGTACGCCTCGCCCGGCCGCTCGGCCGGCCCGGTGGCGACCATCGTGCCGGCCACCGACGACGAGACCCACGTGCTGCCGCTGAAGCTCACCGGCGACCACACCTGGTACCGGGTGGAGGCCCGCGCCCCCGGGGAGCTCTCCGGCCGCGACGCCGACGCGACCCTGCCGGATCAGCTGCGCGGCGCCACCTCGCCGGTGTTCGTGTCGGTGCGCACCGCGCCGGTTCCGGCGCCGGAGATCGCCGTCCCCACGGGCAACGACCCGGACGACCACGCCGCGCTGGTCCTCGGCGACCCGGGCAGCTTCACCGGTTTCGCCGACGTGGCGGTGTCCGGCCGGGACACCCACGTGGTGGCCCAGGCGCACCGCGACCACGGCACCACGATCGTCTACCGCCGGCTCGACGGCCACGAGATCACTCTCTCCGGCGATTCCGGTACGGCGAAGGCCCCGCGCGTCGCGGCGGCAGGCGACGACGTGTGGGTCGTCTGGCAGGACGAGCGCGGCCAGGAGCAGCCGCACCGCCCGGCCGTCTACCTGCGGCACAGTCGCAACGGCGGGCACAGCTTCCAGCCCGCCACGCGGCTCAGCCGCGGGAGCGGCCGCGCCGAGCAGCCGGTCATCGCCCTGCTGGACGACCGGCACCCGGTGGTGGCGTGGGCGGAGAACAGCGGCGGCGCGTTCGACATCTACGCGCAGGTGGTCGGTGTCGACGAGGCGCCGGTGAACATCTCGGCGGCCGGCAAGACCATCGTCAAGGGGACGACCGCCGACGCGCGTTCGCCGATCCACCCGGCCTCGCTGTTCCCGTCGATCGCCGTGTCCCCCACCCGCGGCGCCGTCGTGACCTGGCAGGACAACCGGTTCGACCCGGACGCGGGCTGGACCGGTCACACCCCGCCGGCGGGGCAGCCCGCGAGCGGCGGCACGAACCCCGACAACTGGGAGATCGTGGCGTCGGTCCGGTCCGGCGGCCGCTGGAGCGAGACGGTGCGGGTCAGCGCGAACGACAACGCGGCCGACCGGCACCCCAGCGTCGTGGCCGACCGGTCCGGCGGCTTCGTCGTCGCCTGGGAGACCAAGACGCTGAACGCCTCGGGTGCGAACCTGTCGCTGCGGGCCAGCCGGTCGGCGGACGGCCGGACCTGGTCCGCCGCCGAGACCGTCGCCCTGGACGCGAACGCGATGAGCCAGCGGCCCCAGCTCGACGTCGATGACGACGGCGAGGTGCGGGCGGTCTGGTACGACTCGCGCAGCGCCGACTGGCGCTGGAAGATCTTCACTTCCCGGCGTACGGCGTCCGGCTGGACCACGGCGGTGCGGCTCAGCTCGCACGGCAACGACACCTGGCCGTCCGCCGACAAGGGAACGGTGGTCTTCACCAGCGACCGCCGCGCGTCGCGGGTGCAACGGGACGCGACCCAGGAGATCTTCGTGCTTCGCAACCACTGATGCGACGCGGCGCAGACCCGGGCGGTGGTACTACGACAGGGGGAGGCCGACGTAGTTCTCGGCCAGGGTGCGGGCCGCCGAGGCGGAACCGGTGACCATCTCCAGCTCGGCGATCTGCCGGCGCACGTCGAAGTCGCTGGCCTCGGAGAAGCGGTGCAGCATCGACGTCATCCACCAGGAGAAGTGCTGCGCCCGCCAGATCCGGCGCAGCACCGTGGACGTGTACGACGCCAGCAGCCCGGTGTCCTTGGCGTCGTAGTACGCCCCGAGGGCCCGGTTCAGCACGTGCACGTCGGCCATCGCCAGGTTCATGCCCTTGGCCCCGGTCGGCGGAACGGTGTGCGCGGCATCCCCGGCCAGGAAGAGCCGGCCGTACTGCATCGGCTCGCACACGAACGAGCGGAACTGCAGGATCGCCTTCTGGAAGATGGTGCCGGTCTTGATGGTGGCGCCGGCGCCGGCGACCCGCGATTGGATCTCCGCCCAGATCTGTTCCTCGGACCAGTCGTCCGGGTTGGCGGCCGGGTCGCACTGGAAGTACATGCGCTGCACGTTCGGCGACCGGGTGGAGATCAGCGCGAAGCCCCGCTCGGAGTGCGCGTAGATCAGTTCGTCGGACGACGGCGGCGCCTCGGCCAGGATGCCGAACCAGGCGAACGGGTACTGCCGGAAGAAGTCGGTGCGCACCGCGCCCTCGGGAATGAGATACCGGGTGTACGTGCGCGAGCCGTCGCAGCCGGCGACGAAATCGCACTCCAGCACCTCCTGTCTGCCCTCGTGCGTGAAGCGGATCGTGGGCCGGTCGCCGTCCAGGCCCTCGACGGTGGTGCCGGTGATCCCGAACCGCAGGTCGCCGCCGTCGGCCAGCCGCTTGGCGATCAGGTCCTTGAGCACCTCGTGCTGGGCGTACACCATCACCGCGCGGCCGCCGGTCAGCTCGTACATGTCGATCCGGCGCATCTCCCCGGAGAAGGCGAGATTGATGCCGTGGTGCAGGAAACCGTCGCGGTGCATCCGCTCACCGATGCCGGTCTGATCCATCAGGTCGATGGTGCTCTGCTCCAGCACGCCGGCCTTGATCGTCTCCTCGATGTCCTCCCGGGTACGCAGGTCGATCACGACCGAGTCGATGCCGCGCAGGTGCAGCAGGTGCGACAGCATCAGGCCCGCGGGCCCCGCTCCGACGATCCCCACCTGGGTACGCATGGCGTTCTCCTTTGCCCGGCTGTGGACCACTGCGTCGATGTCCTGCTGCCGTTGCCGAAGCTACGAGCGACCCGGACGGGACGGACAGCGGCCTTTCACCCAGCGGGAGACCCGGACTGAGCGCGCAGGGTGCGATCGAAGAACCGGGCGACGAGGTTCCAGCTCGGCCGCACCGGCCGGGCGCGCCCGGATCGGCAGCCCGAGGTCTGGCTCAGCAGGGAGCCGGCGTTGACCGCCGGATCGGTGAAGAACTCGTTCCACTGCCCGTGCCGGCCCAGCGGGATCAGGACGAGGGCGGCGTCCCCGCAGACACGCTGGACGGCCCGGTAGAGCAGGACGCTCTGCTGCCATGGGACGAATTGGTCCTGCCGGCCGTGCACGATCAGCATGGGCGGGTCCCGGTGGCTGACGTAGGTGACCGGATCCGCCATGGCGACACGGCCCGGGCACGTCTCGATCGGACAGCCCAGCAGCAGCGATTCCGGCGACCGGGGGTCGGCGTGGCACCCGGTGAGCCCGAAGGCCTCGTTGAACGGCCGGCAGTCCTGCAGCATGAACCGGTCCATCTGCAGGAAGTCGGTGGGCGGATAGATCGGCACCGCCGCCTGCACGCGGCTGGACGGGCCTCGGACACCGACGTCGCCCTCTAGCGCCGGCACGTCGCCGGTGACGGCGGCCATCGCGGCGATCCACCCGCCGGACGACTCACCCATGATCCCGAACTGACGTGGGTCGAGGTGATAGCGGCCGGCGTTGGCCCGCAGGAACCGGATCGCGGCCTTGATGTCGGACAGCTGCGCCGGGAAGGTGGCGTTGCCGCTGGACCGCACGGCGACCCCGGCCACCGCGTAGCCGCGCGGGTTGAGCTGCGCGGCGACCACGTCGGCGCCCTCTCTGCCGTTCTCGGCCAGCCACCCGGACCCGTGCGACCAGATGACCAGCGGCGCGGGCCGCCCGCTGTGCCCGGGGAGGTACAGGTCGAGCAGGTGGCCCCGGCTGCCGGCCGGCTGGGGCGGGGCATAGGCGACATCGGTGATGACCGTGGTTTCCGGGGCCGGTCCGGCCGACGGCGGGAGATCCGCCCGGGTCGGCGTCCCGGAGGACAGGATCATCACCGTGGCGGTGACGGGCGCGACGCACAGTCGCAGCAACCACGGTCCCCGGCCAGCCATCGTGTACCTCCGCCAGAGAGCACCACACACCGATCAGCCGGATTGTCGTCTTCCCGGCGTGCGCACCACCACCGCGATGCCGCTGGGCGGAACACTGGTGACAATGGGCGGGGAGGGCCGATGCGGATTCTGATCGTCACGGCGGGGTCGCGGGGTGACGTCGCGCCGTTCACCGGACTGGGGCAGCGGCTGCGGCAGGCGGGGCATCAGGTGGCGCTTGCCGCGCACGACCGGTTCGCCGATCTCGTACGGGACTCCGGCCTCGAGCATCGGACCCTTCCCGGCGATCCGGTCGAGATGGTGCGCGCCCGGACGGCCGCGCCCTCGCCGGAGGCGGCACGAGAGGTGTTCGCCGGGTTTCTCGACGATCTGGGCGACGGCATCGTGGCCGCCACGGCCGCGGGCGCCGACATCCTGCTCACCGCCTTCGGGCCGGCTCCGATCAGCCGCGCCGTCGCCGAGACGTTCGCCATCCCGAGCGCCGGCGTCTATCTGGCGCCCGGAGTGCCTACCCGTGAGTTCGCGCCGCCGGGCCGGCCCGGGGCGGACAAGCTGTCGCCCGACGAGAACCTCGCCGCCGGACGCGAGATGCTCGCGCGCGGGGGCGAGCTCTACGCCGGGGTGCTGAAGCGGCTCGGTGCCGCCCCCGATGAACCGCAGGACTGGCCGATCTGCCACGGCTTCAGCCCGGTGGTCGTTCCCCGTCCCGCGGACTGGCCCGCGACGGTGCAGGTGGCCGGCTACTGGTGGCCGGCTCCGCAGCCTCGATGGCAACCGCCGGCGGAGCTGGTCGACTTCCTCGCGGCCGGGCCGCCCCCGGTGTTCGTCGGGTTCGGCAGCATGACCCCGGATCAGGAGCGGCTGCGGGAGACCGTCGAGGCCGCGGTCGGGCGGGCCGGCGTGCGCGCCGTCGTCCAGTCCGGCTGGGCCGGGCTGCAGACCACGAGCGACAACGTCCTGGGAGTCGGCGACGTGCCGCACGAGTGGCTGTTTCCCCGGGTGGCCGCCGTGGTCCACCACGCCGGAGCGGGAACGACGGGCGCCGGGCTGCGCGCCGGGGTGCCCGCCGTCGCAGTACCGGTCCTGGTCGACCAGCCGTTCTGGGCGCAGAGACTGCACGGCCTGGGCGTTGCGCCACCGCCGCTGCCGATGCGTGAACTGACCGCCGGCACCCTGGCCGATGCGCTGCGGGACTGCCTGGAGCGGGAGACCTATCGCAGCCGGGCGAAGGAACTCGCGGACCGGATCAGGGCGGAGGACGGCCCCGCTGCCGTGCTCGCGCTCGTCGAGCGGCAAGAACGGCGGCGGGGCCGGTCAACCTGGTGATGGGTGGGCCCAGTCGTCGGTCAGGGTGCGGTGGAAGCGGGGACAGCCCCGACTAGCCCTTGCTGGCGAATTTCGCGGTTGCCCAGAAGTAGCCGAGCACCGCCAGGCCCAGGCACCAGCCGACCGCGAGCCACCCGTTGTGGCCGATGCCGTCGCCGAGCAGCAGGCCCCGGAGGGTCTCGATGGCCGGGGTGAACGGCTGATACTCGGCGATCGGCTGGAACCAGCCCGGCATGGAGCCGACCGGGACGAAGGCGCTGGACAGCAGGGGCAGCAGGATCAGCGGCATCGCGTTGTTGCCGGCGGCTTCCGCGTTGGGGCTGACCAGGCCCATGCCGACGGCGATCCAGGTGAGCGCCAGGGCGAAGAGCACGAGCAGCCCCAGCGCCGCCAGCCACTCCAGCACCGTGGCGTCCGTCGACCGGAAGCCGATGGCCACGGCGACCGCGCCCACCAGCACCACGCTCATCACCGACTGCAGAACGCTGCCGATCACGTGCCCGACGAGCACCGAACCACGGTGGATCGCCATCGTGCGGAAGCGGGCGATGATGCCCTCGGTCATGTCGTTGGAGACGGACACCGCGGTCCCGATCACGGTGCTGCCGATGGTCATCAGCAGCAGGCCGGGTACGAGATAGGCGATGTATCTGGCACGGTCGGGGACGTCGCCGTTGATGCCGGCGCTCAGGGCGTCACCGAAGATGTAGACGAACAGCAACAGCAGCATGATCGGGGTGAGCAGCAGGTTCAGCGTGAGCGACGGATAACGGCGCGCGTGCAGCAGATTCCGCCGGAGCATGGTGGACGAGTCCCGTACGGCAAACGAGAGAGAAGTCATCGGACCGCCTCCTTGGGCTGGTTGCCGGTGGTCAGGGCGAAGAAGACGTCGTCGAGGTCGGGCGTGTGCACGGTGAGCTCGTCCGCCTCGACGCCGGCGGAGTCGAGCAGGTCGAGGATGGAGCGCAACTCGCGCTGGGTGCCATCGCTGGGGATCTGCAGGGTGAGAGCGGTGTTGTTGCGTACGGTCGAGGGCAGCGCCCCGATCGCCCGCTCGTAAGCCGCCGGGTCGTCGAAACGCAGCTGGACGTGCCCGCCCGGGATGAGCCGCTTCAGCTCCTCGGCCGTGCCCTCGGCGGCGATCCGGCCGTTGTCGAGCACCGCGATCCGGTCGGCGAGCTCGTCGGCCTCCTCCAGGTACTGCGTGGTGAGGAAGACGGTGACGCCGCCGGTGACGAGCTCGCGGATGATCTGCCACATGGTGTGCCGGCTGCGCGGGTCGAGGCCGGTGGTGGGCTCGTCCAGGAAGATGATCCGGGGGTTGCCGACCAGAGTCATCGCGATGTCGAGGCGGCGCTTCATGCCGCCGGAGTAGGTGGACGCCGGCCGAGCAGCGGCCTCCACCAGGTCGAAGCGCTTCAGCAGCTCGGCGGCGGTGCGGCGGCCCTCGGCTCGGGACAGGTGGTGCAGGTCCGCCATGAGCAGCAGGTTCTCCTCGCCGGTGATCAGGCCGTCGACGGCGGAGAACTGCCCGGTGACGCCGATCGCGGCGCGGGCCGCCTGCGGGTCGGTGGCCAGGTCGTGACCGCCGACCCGGATCTCGCCCGAGCCGTTGCCGGGCGCGATCAGGGTAGAGAGGATCTTGACGACCGTCGTCTTGCCGGCGCCGTTCGGGCCGAGCAGGGAAAAGATCGTTCCGTCCGGCACGGCCAGGTCGACCCCGTCGAGGACGACCTTGTCGCCGTAGGACTTGCGCAGCCCGTACGCCGCGATGGCCAGGTTCGTCATGATGGCTGCTCCCTCGGATCAGAGGCTGCGGGCGACGATGTCGCCGTAGGCGGTGGTGGCACGGATGTCCAGCTCGGTGGAGCCGTCGTTCTTGAGGCTGTTGGTGATCCGGCCGTAGCTCGTGCTGGCGTCGAGCGAGGCCGAGACACCGGACGCGGCGGTGATCGACACGTCGCCCGCCTGGGTGGTCAGCACGACCGTGCCGCGAACGGCCTCGGCGATCCGGATGTCTCCCTTGGCGACGCTGACGTCGGCGGGCCCGGCCAGGCGGCCGATCAGAACGTCGCCGGCCAGGACGGTGAGGCGGGCGCTCGCCGCCTCGTCGAGCTTGACCTCGCCGGTCGCGCCGTCGAAGACCACATCGCCGAACCGCCCGACCGCCCGGAACTCGGCGGCGGCGGCTTTCACCGTGACCGCGGACCCGGCGGGCAGCTGGACGGTCACCTCGACGGAGCCGGCGTTGCCGAGGATCTGGTGTTTCGCCGCGGCGTGGATGCGCAGCGTGCCGTCGTTGTACTCGACGGTGGTGCGTCCCGCCGTGTTCACGTCACGACTCTTCGAGGCGTCCGCGGGCAGGACCTCGACCGTGGTGTCGGCCCGGTCGGCGGCGATCAGCCGGACCCGCCCCGCGGGGATGTCCAGGACGGCCGAGATCGGGCTGGGGGTGTCGAACTTCCGCATCGTGTTCTCCTCTTCCACTGTCGTTTCTGACAACGGAAACGCTACGTTGCGTTCACATATTGAGCAACAAGTTTATTGCTTCCAGGTCCTTAAAGTGCAGCTAAATAGCAATAGATCGTTGCAACGGCCCTGGTTTAATGCAACGATCACTCATCAAGTCGTTGCATTGGGCGACGAGTGAACGCTATGCTGGCCGCGTCGAGCACCGGGAAAAGGGAGATCGCGATGCCGGGCGGCAGGCTCACTCAGCAGGAACGCCAGCAGATCGCGCTGGGGCTGTCCGACGGTCTGGCGTATGCGGAGATCGCTCGGCGGATCGAGCGCCCCACCTCGACGATCACGCGTGAGGTGATGCGCAACGGCGGCCCGGGCGCCTACCGCGCGGAGCTGGCCCACCACGCCACCGAGCGCCGCGCGCATCGCCGCCGGCCGGCCACGCCCCGGGTGCCCGGTTCGCCCGCGCGCGCCGACGGGCGCGACCCCGACGCCGTACGGGAATACGAGGAGGCCTTCACCACCCTGTTGATGCAACAGGGCCTGCCGAAGATGATGTCCCGGGTGCTGACCTGCCTCTACACGACCGACGCCGGCAGCCTTTCCGCCGCCGAACTGGTCGGGCGGCTGCAGGTCAGTCCCGCGTCCATCTCCAAGGCGATCACCCACCTGGAGAGCCAGGGCCTGATCCGCCGGGAACGCGACGAGCGCCGCCGGGAGCGCTACCTCGTCGACAACGACGTCTGGTACCAGGGCATGGTCGCCGCCGCTCGTTCCAACGTCCAGCTGGCCGAGACGGCGCGGCAGGGCGTGGCCCTCCTCGGCCCGCAGTCGCCGGCCGCCGTGCGCCTGGAGAACATCGCCCGCTTCGTCGACTTCGTGGGCGAGAGCATGCTGCGAGCGGCGGAACAGGCCCGGGACATCCTCTACGCCGAGCCCGACCCGGCCCCGGACCGCTGACGGATGCGTCAGCCGGCGGCGCCCAGCCAGGCGTCCACGCCGGCCAGCATGGTGGCCTTCAGCGGCGGCGGTGCCGACGAGGCGGCGACCGAGTGGCGGGCGATCGCGGCCAGTTCCTCGTCGGTGAGGCCCGCCTCGGCGCGCAGCAGCTCATATTGGCCGGTCAGCCCGACCCCGAACAACAGCGGGTCGTCGCTGCCCAGCACCACCGGCACCCCGGCGCCGAGCAGCGCGCGCACCGGGAGCTCGGCCACTGTGGACACACCGAGCGGCGGGTACGACGCCGGGCAGATCTCCAGGGCCACCCCGGTGTCGGCGAGAAGGCGGACGACGGCCGGGTCGCCCGACGCGGTGAGCCCGTGGCCGACCCGGTGCGCGCCGAGCAGTTCGACGCAACGCCGCACGTGCCACGGCCCCTCGTAGAACCCGCCGTGCGGCACGATCCGCAGCCCCGCCTCGGCGACGACCCGGCAGGCCGGCGCGAAATCCTCGACCCGGCCGCGGCGCTCGTCATTGGACAGTCCGAATCCGATGACGCCGCGGCCGGCGTAGCGGGCGGCGAGGTGGGCGACCTCGAGGGCGACCGCCGGGGACGCCGCCCAGCTCGACGCGAGGATGAGGCCGGCGCCACCCGCCAGGGCCGCCTCGACCACCGCTTCCGGGGTGCCGAGAGGTACGGCGTACGAAACCGGATCGACCTGGATCTCCACCCACGCGGCGTCGCCGGAGGTCGCTTCCGCCACCACGCGGGTGATGTCCGCGGCGGTCCGCAGAACCGCCCGCGCGGCGTCATAGCGCGACTGGAACGCCTCCCAGCCATGGGTGACCCCGCCGGGCAGCGGCGGCGGCAGCGGAAGCCGGGACCGCGCGGCCAGCTCGGCGAGCGTGCCGGGCCGCATCGAGCCGGTCAGGTGCAGGTGGAGGTTCGCCTTGGGCAGCGCCCCGAGGTCGCGCATCCGCCGAGCCTAAGACGTCAACAGGGCCATCTCGGTCTTGGTCAGCTGGTTGTCGGCCGGGAGTACGCCGTACGCGCGCAACGCCGAGGAGACCCGGGCGGCGACCCTCGCGGCCTGGCCGACCGGGCAGCGCGTGGAGAGCTCCAGCAGGTCCGAGCCGTCGGGATAGCGCCAGCGCTCGGCGGTCAGCCCACGGTCGAGGCCGGGCAGCTTGAGGCTGTGGCAGCGAACGTCGATCGGGCCGTACGCGGTCAGGTCGGCGAGGCGCAGACCGTCCGGCGCGTACTTGCGAAGCAGTTTGCGCTGCCGCGGCGAGAGCAGGTCGGTCAGCGGGTCGCCGGCTGCCAGCGCCCGCGCCACCTCGTGCCGGCCCAGTCTCTTCTTGAGGGCGCCCGAGCAGACCGCCTTGCCGGGCAACGCGTCGATCTCGACGTGGAAACCGCGCAGCCGGCCCGGACCGCGGCCCGGCACGACCGGACGCAGCTTGATCACCGCGTCGTCGTGCTCGTGCGGGCGGTCGCGGAACCGGACGATCACGCCGTGCCGGTAGAGGTCGCGCGACGGGGTGTCCAGGAAGTAGACCCGGCGCGCCTGTCCACGCTGTGCGTCGATGCCCAGCGACCGGCTGTCCTGCTCGGGCACCACGACCTTGAGTTCGACCTTCGCGGCGTGGCCGTCGACGGTCCGCAGTGAGTCGGGCTGCCAGAATCCCGTCTTCACGGCGCGCTTCCCCCTCGAGTTCCTTGCGCCCTTCAGACCCTTTCCGTGGAGCGCGGTCGGGCGGCCGCATACCCCCGTCCACCTCCGGTTAACCATACGGCAACCTTCCGATGCGCTCCTCCGGGCCGATTCAGCTCACCGCCTGCTTGAGCAGGGCGACGATCCGCGCCTCGGTCTCCGGCGTCAGCGACGTCAGCGCGTAGGCCGTGGGCCACATCGTGTCCTCGTCCAGGTTCGCCACGTCGCTGAAACCCAGGGTCGCGTAGCGCGTCTTGAACTTCGTGGCCGGCTGGAAGTGGCAGAGAATCTTTCCTTGGCTTGCGTACGCCGGCATCCCGTACCACAGCCGGGGAGTGAGGGCCGGCGCGTTGGCCCTGATCAACGCGTGCACCCGGGAGGCCAGCACCCGATCGGCGTCGGACATCTCTTCGATCTTGGCGAGGACCTCGCTCTCCGGGTCCGCCTTGCCGCGGCCCTTCAGTTCCTTGGCCCGGTCCTTCAGGGCGCTTCGCTCTTCGGCGGTGAACTTCTCCATGACTGCTCCTTGGGTGTCGAGACGGGTCAGCGGAATGCCTGCCGGCGGGTCGGCCGGTTCAGCCGGTTGAACGCGTTGGCCATCGCGATGGTCAGCAGCAACGTGGCCAGCTCGTGCTGATCGAAATGCTTCGCGGCCACGTCCCAGACCTCGTCCGGCACGGGGTCGGGCCGGTCGGCCAGCCGGGTCACGGCCTCGGTGAGGGCCAGGGCGGCGCGCTCCTCGTCGCTGAACCACGGGGTCTCCCGCCACGCGGCCACGGAATGCAACTGCTCCTCGGTCACGCCCTGCCGACCGGCCTGCCGGACGCCGGCCGCCACGCACGGACCGCACCCGTTGATCTGGCTGGCCCGCAGGTGGCTCAGCGCCAGCAGCCGGCCGTCCATCCCGGCACCCGCGATCGCCTGGTTCACGGCCGTCAGGGCCTCCATCGCCGAGGGGATCACCAGGGCCGGGTCCGGCATGCGTTCGGTTGACATGCCCCCTCCTTCCGTGTGCTCTGCGGCAACAAGACCACCGAAGGCGAGCCGGCCGCGCCCGCCGTGGGACACCGTGGGACAGCGAAAACGGCGCCGGCCAGGGCAAACAGTCACCAGATCCGTCGGCGTGGGCCGGGACGGTACCGTGGTGCGCGTGGCCGGCCCGCACGAGCGACTGGTGGCTCAGCTCGCCTCGATCAAGGAGCTGAGCGGCCTCAGCCTGCGTGCTCTGGCCCACGAGTCCGGCGTGAGCAGCTCGTCGCTGTCCCGTTATCTGACCGGCCGGCTGGTGCCGCCGTGGGACGCCGTCGTCGCCCTGTGCCGGGCGGTCGGCCGCGATCCCCGGCCCCTGCGCGCGCTGTGGGCCGAGGCGGACAGAGCGGGCGCGGCGCCGGCGGTGCGGCGTAATGACCTGCCGGCGGACCTGTTCGACTTCACCGGGCGCGAGGCCGAGTGCGAGAAGACCGCGGACCTCTTGCGTACGGCCGGAGCAGTGGCCCTGGACGGCATGGCCGGCGTGGGCAAGACCAGCCTGGCCGTGCACGTGGCCCATCGCCTCGCCCCGGCCTACCCCGACGGCGGACTGTACCTGGACCTGCTCGGCTACACCCCCGGTCAGGAGCCGCTGGACCCGCACGCGGCCCTGGCCCGTCTGCTGGGCGCGCTCGACATCACGCATCTGCCACCCGGCACGGCCGAACGTGCGGCCCTCTGGCGCTCCGAGCTGTCCCGCCGCCGGGTGCTCATCGTGCTCGACAACGCGGTGGACGCCGATCAGGTGCGTCCGCTTCGGCCCGGCGCGGGGAAGTCGGCGGTCCTCATCACCAGCCGTCAGCGGCTGGTCAGCCTCGACCACGTGCCCCCGGTCTCGCTGCAACCGTTGGGCGACACCGAAGCGGCGAGCCTGTTCGCCCGGGCGGCCGGCCTGACCCCCACCGAGAAGGACGCCGTCGACCAGGTGCTGGCGCAGTGCGGCGGCCTTCCCCTGGCACTGCGGATGGCCGGCGCCCGGCTGCGTCACCGTCCGGGTTGGACGGTCGCCGTCCTGGCCGAGCGACTCCGCGACACCGGCAACCGCTTCGACTCCGCGTTCGGCATGTCGCTGCGGCAACTCGACCCCGCCCAGCGCCGCACCTTCCGGCTTCTCGGGGTGCTGCCCGGCACCGACTTCGACGCGGCGGCCGTGGCCGCGCTCACCGGGCGACGATCCGACGACCTCGATGAGCTCGTCGACGCCCACCTCGTCCAGGAGATCTCGCCGGGCCGATACCGCCTGCACGACCTGATCCGCCAGTACGCCGAGGATCTGGCCGCCGAGGACGAGGCCGAGGCCGGGGCCGCGCTGCGCCGGGTCCTGAACCATTACCTGGCCGAGGCCGTCGCGCACGGCGGAGAGCCGGAGTGGTTCGACGTCGAATACGCGAATCTGGTGGCGGCCTTCGACGCGGCCGAGCGGCTGGGCATGGACGAGGTGCTGGCGGGCCTGCCGCCGGCCATGCGCGTCTGGTTCTTCCGGCATCGCGGTACCGACGACCAGGCGCGCCTGCTGCGATCCGCCGCTGCGGCCGCGAAACGGCTCGGCCGTGACCCCGCCGCCCTGCTCGCGGATCTCGGTTTCACCCACGCCGCGGCCGGCCGGCTGCGGGAGGCGCTGACGGCCTACGAAGAGGCCGCCACCGAGGACGACGACCTGGCGGCGGCGATAAACCTGCGCACCGGCTTCGTCCTCCGCGATCTCGGCGACCTGGTACCGGCCCAGGCGCATTTCCGGAGGGCGCGAGAACTGTTCGAGAAGGTGGGCAACCGCGGCGGCCAGTCCCAGGCCTTGGCCTTCGACGGCTGGGTGACCCTGCACCTGGGCCGGCCGGCCGACGCCGCCGCACGCGCCCGCGCCTCGCTCGACCTGGCGGACGGCCCGGCGCGGGTCACCGGCCTGGTGACCCTTGGTCTCGCCCTCGCCGGCGAGGACCCCGAGCAGTCACTGCGCTTCCTGCACGAGGCGTTACGGCTGTCCGAGCAGCACGACCTCCGGCACAACCAGGCGTGGTGCCACAGCAACCTCGGCGTCGCGCTGCGCACGATGGGCGCGTTCGACGAGGCGCTCGACCACCATCGGCGCGCGCTCGAGCTGCTCGAACCGCTGGCCGAGGAGCAGCTGAAAACCGACTGCCTGCGGGCGTACGCCGCCACCCGCCGGGCGGCGGGCCGGGAGGACCCGGTCGAGGGCCGGTCGCCATGAGATGGGCCGCCGTCATCTGTCGTTCGAGCGGCCGCCGAAGATCTGGAGGAAGAACAGGAAGACGTTGAGGATGTCCAGGAAGATCGACGCGGCCAGGAGCGGCGCCGAGGCGACGTCCGTGGACCGGCGCACGCGCTGGAAGTCGATCATCGTGAACGCTGCGAAGATCACCAGGCCGGCGATCGCGTAGATCAGGGAACCGTTCGGGATGTTCACGAAGATGAGCACGATGCTGAACGCGATCAGCGCCACCAAGGCCCAGAAGGCGAAGCGGGCCAGCGCGCTCAGGTCCCGCCGCGTCGCGTAGCCGGCCGCGCCGAAACCCCCGATGAACAGCGCCGTCGCACCGCCCGCCTGCCACAGCGCCTGCGGATCGTTGTTGGCGTAGAAGGCCAGCGTCGGCGCCACCGCCAGGCCGATGAACAAGCCGAACGCGAGCAGCAGCGCGATGGTCAGCTCGCGCGACCGGCGGGCGGCGAACTGCATGCCGATCAGGGCGGCGAACGACAGGATGTACGCGACGATGCCGATCCCGCCGGTCAGGTTGCGCCCCAGGTACGAGCCGAGCGCGAACACCGCGGCGGTCAGCGCGACGAAGCCCATGGTCTGGGCGAACAGCGTGTGCGCCTGATCCCGCGTGACCACCACGCTCGGCCGGCGGTAGGTGAATGAGTCGTCCATGAGATCCACCTTCGGCGTGAGGCCCGCCGTGTCGCGCCAGGGGAAGACACTGGTGCCGCCCCTGGGGCCCCCGACACTCCGCGTCGGTACGGTAGCGTCCTTACGTCAAGACGCTCCCGTTGTCCACAGGTGAATCGGTCATTTCCATTCGGCCGACATGGGGTTACGTGAATCAGTCCGGAATCTATACAGTTCCGCGCGCGTCCGGAAACGATCAACGGGGGACTGTGTGCGCAAGAGTTCGACCAGGCGGCAACGGCGGATCGCGGGGGTGCTGACGGGCGTGGCCGCGCTGCTCGGCGCCACGGTGGTCACCCTCCAGGCGAGCGCCGGCATCCTCGACTCCTCGGGGTGCTCCAAGGGCCGCGTCCTCAACGTCGTCGCGCACGAGGACGACGACCTGCTCTTCATGAACCCGGACGTGCAGCGCGACATCGACGCGTACCGCTGCAGCCTGACCGTCTTCATGACCGCGGGCGACGCCGGAGCGGGTGAAAGCTACTGGCGCGAGCGGGAGAACGGGCCCCGCGCGGCGTACGCGCTGATGGCCGACTCCGAAGACAGGTGGGACGCCAAGACGGTCACCTTCGGCAACTACGACATCGCCTACGAGACCCTGCACGATCGGCCGGACGTCGCGCTCGCGTTCGTCCGCGGGCCGGACGGCGGCGGTGGCGGCTTCGAGGTCAACCACGGGGAGAGCCTGATCGAGCTGTACGAGGGCAAGCTGTCCCAGATCCACTCGGTGGACGGCCGGAACACGTACACCAAGGCCGGTCTCACCGACATGCTGGCCGACATCATGGAGACGTTCCAGCCGGACACCATCCACACGCTGGACTACTCCAACAAGAACATCGGCGCGGACCACAGCGACCACCGCACCTCCGCCTACCTGACCTTCGACGCCCACCGCCGCTATCGCACGCCGCACACGATCGGCGCTTACATGGCGTACGGCGTGGACTCCCTGCCGACCAACGTCTTCTACACGGTGGCCGACCGGAAGCTGGACGTCTTCATGGCGTACGCGGAACACGACTCCAAGGTGTGCCAGACCACGGGCGCCTGCCGCAACGGCGCGTACGACATACGGTCCTTCCGTCAGTACCGCAACGCCGGCGAGCAGGGCGGCGGCCAGAACGTGCTGCCGCTGTCGACGGTCTCCGCGTCGTCGCAGTGGACCGCCGGCGGGATGACCGCGGCGAAGGCCGTCAACGGCGTGGCCAGCGGCTCCCCCGTCGCGCCGGCGAACGAATGGTCCACGGTCGGCGGCAAGACCGGCAGCTGGATCTACGGCAGGTTCCTCAACGTCCAGACCGTCGACAAGTTCGTCCTCTACGACCGGCCGAACGGCGACGACCAGGTCACCAGCGGCAAGCTGACGTTCAGCGACGGCTCCTCGGTCAACGTCGGCGAACTGCCGAACACCGGCGAGGGCCGGGTGGTCAACTTCTCCGCTCGCAAGATCTGGAGCTGGAAGTTCACCGTCACCGGCGTCAGCAGGACCACCAAGAACATCGGGCTTTCCGAGATCGGTGCGTACGCCACGACGGTCGCACCCCAGGCAACGGTGACCGCATCCTCGCAGAACACCTCGACCAGCCAGCAGGCGAGCAAGGCGGTCGACGGATACACCGTGGGAACGGGCATCGCCGGCAGCCGCGAGTGGGCGACCACCGGCGGCCGGGCGGGCAGCTGGCTGAAGCTGAGCTGGCGCAAGGCGCAGCCGGTGGATCGGGTCGTCCTCTACGACCGGCCGAACGGCAACGACCAGGTCACCGGCGGCAAGCTCACGTTCAGCGACGGCAGCTCGGTCACCGTGCCCGCCCTGCCGAACAACGGCACCGGATACACGGTGACGTTCGCCAAGCGCACCGTCACCGCGATGACGTTCACGGCGACCGCGGTCAGCGGCACGACCCGCAACGTCGGTCTCGCCGAGATCCAGGTCGAGGTGGCCCGATGAAGGGCAACCGCCGCAAGCTGAAGGTCGGCCTGTTCACCGTCGCGGTCGTCGCGGGGGCGGGCGTCACCGTGCCGGCGCTCGCCGACACCGAGCCCGATGTCCGGCTGATCGTCGGGCTGGAGGCCGCCGACCGGACCGGCACCGCGAAGGATCTCGGCGCGCTGGGGTATCGGCTGCGGACCCAGGGCCGGCTGGAACAGCTCGGCGCGCGGACCCTCGCGGTGCCGCAGGACGACGCCGCGAAGATCGCGGCGAAGCTGCGCAACCAGGACGGGGTGGCCTTCGTCGAGGTCGACCGCAAGGTGAAGGTGCTGGGCGAGGAGGACGGCGCGTCGCCTTCCCCGAGCCCGTCGGAATCGGATTCGCCGGCGCCGGATGAGTCGCCGTCGCCGGCCCCGTCCGAACCGGTCGCGGGCGAGGACCCCAGCCAGCCGGAGGGCGAGCCGAGCAGCCCGGCCGCCACCGACGAGCCGGCGCCGACTGTCGAGCCGACGCCGACCGAGGAACCGCCCCCGCCGCCCACCTGGGACGCGTTGGGTCAGCTCGGACTGCCCGCGGCCTGGGCGAGTTCGGCCACCTGGACGAGCCAGACGGTCGCGGTGGTGGACACCGGGGTCACCCCGGTCGGCGAGCTGGACGGCTCGGTGCTGCCCGGCGTCAACGTCGTCGGGGGCGCTGCCGACCCGGCCGACGCGACCGACGACAGCGTCAACGGACACGGCACCGCGGTCGCCTCGCTGGTCAAGGCCTCCTGCCCGGCCTGCAAGATCCTGCCGGTGAAGGCGATCGACCGTCGCGGCGCGGCCTTCGACAGCGAGGTCGCCCAGGGCATCATCGCCGCTGCGGACAGGGGCGCGCGCGTCATCAACCTGTCGTTCGGCGCGCCCGTCCAGCCCGGCACCCCCGATCCCGGAGCCCTGTTGCAGAGCGCGGTGGACTACGCGCGCGGCAAGGGTGCCGTCGTCGTGGCCGCCACCGGCAACGACGCCCGCGGCGACCTGAAGTACTACCCGGCGGCGAACAACGGCGTACTCGGAGTCGGCGGCACCAACGCCGCCGGCGGCCGCTACACCAAGGCCGACGACCCGGCGGGTGAGGCCGGCACCAGCTACGGCCCCGGCTGGGTCGACGTGGCCGCCCCGTTCTGCGCCACCGCGCTCACCACGACCGGCGCCGGGCAGCAGGTCTGCGGCACGTCCTACTCCGCGGCCCTCGCCTCCGGCATCGCCGGGCTGGTCAAGTCGCGCACCGCGGCGGCCAACAGCTGGAGCATCGAGAACGCGCTCACCAGCACGGCAACCGTGCCCGGCGAGAAATGGCTCACGTACGGCGAGATCCGTGCCGACCGAGCGGTGGCCAAGGTGGACACGACCGCCCCGGTGGTCGGCGCCACCACCCCCAACTACATGCAGCGCGTACGGGGGACGGTCGCGGTCGCCGCCAGCAAGGTCACCGATGCGGGCGGCGGCTACCCGGCCGGCTCCGGCGCGGACCACGCCTGGCTGTACGCGGACGGGAGGTACATCGGCAGCGACTACAGCGCGCCGTTCGCCGTCAACTACAACAGCGCGGGCCGCAACGGCACGGTCAAGCTGCAGTGGAAGGTCTGGGACCGGGCCGGCAACCTCGGCATCCTGAACCGCAACATTGTCGCCGACAACACGGCGCCGACCCTTACCTGGACCACGGGCCCGGCCAACAATGCCAAGGTCAAGGGCACCGTCACGGTGAGCGCGAAGGCGACCGACGCGGGCGGCGTGTGGCGGGTCGAACTGTGGATCAACGGCAAGCTGACCCAGTGGGACTGGACCTCGGGTTACTCGTTCAAGGTCAACACGGCCAGGTACGGCTCGACCATCAAGGTCCAGTTGCGGGCCCGTGACCAGGTCGGCAACTACCGCACCCTGCCGACCCGTACCTGGAAGCGCTGACCGGGGGAACGGCGCGGCCGTTCGCCGCGCCGTTCCCTGCACCTGCCCGGCAGCCGCCGATGGCCCGGGCCTCACGCCTGGCCGGGGCTCAACCTCGGGGGCCGGCCCGGTGCGGTTGTGGCAGATGACGAGGCGTACGACATCAATCGGACGCCCGGTGATGGCCTCCCCGGAAGTCTCCGTGATGAACCGCGGGTTCCGACGTCGCGGCAGCATGCCGCCCGGCGCCCCCGTTCGCGCGTCCGCCGTCCTCGGAAACGCCGGCCGCATCGCCGGGCGGCACCCGCTGTCCGTCCGCGGCCGGACCGCTCGGGGCCGGCACCGCCGCCTGCTCGGCCGCGCGGGCGCTCAACCCGGACTGGGTGCGCAGCGGCACCTGCGGCAGGAACGCGAAGATGACGAAGGCGAGCAGCAGGATCGCGGCGGCCACCATGAAGATCATGTCCATCGAGTCGGAGAAGCCGGCCTTGAACGGCAGCGCCAGCACCGGATTGACGTGGCTCAGGAACGACGTGTCGTTGAGCGCGCCCGCGTTGAGGCCGCCGCCGCGGACCGCCTCGATGATCGGCCGGTTGGCCGGATCGCCGGCGATCGCCGGGTTGGCCAGCGCCTGCTGGAATGCCGGACCGGCGGACCGGAAGGCGTCCTGGATCCGGCCGCCGACGGTGGAGAACAGCAGCGACAGGAACAGCGCGGTACCCGCGGTCGCGCCCATCTGCCGGAAGAACGTGGCGGACGACGTCGCTACGCCGATCTCTCGCGGGGACATCGCGTTCTGCACCGCCAGCGTGATCGGTTGCAGGATGAAACCGAGTCCCAGCCCGAGCACGGCCATGAAGATGCCGGTGCGCCAGAACGGCGTTTCCACCCCGACCAGGTGCAGCAGGTAGAGGCCGACGGCCGCGAGCAGGCTGCCGATCACCGGGTAGATCTTGTAGCGCCCGGTCTTGCTGATCAGCTGGCCGGAGATCACCGAGCCGAGCATCAGTCCACCGGTCAGCGGCAGCAGTTGCAGGCCCGACTCGGTCGGTGTCGCGCCGCGGACGATCTGCAGGTAGAGCGGCAGCAGCGCGAGCCCGCCGAACATGCCCATGCCGATGATGAAGCCGCCGACCGAGCTGAGGCTGAACGTGCGGTTGCGGAAGAAGCGCAGCGGGATCAGCGCCTCCTCGCCCATCATCCGCTCGGCCAGCACGAAACCCAGCAGGCCGGCGAGGCCGATGACGTAACAGATGAGCGCCCGGTTCGAGCCCCAGCCCCAGCTGCGGCCCTGCTCGGCGACGGTGAGCAGCGGCACCAGGCAGACGCAGAGCGCGATCGCGCCCCACCAGTCGATGCGGTGCTCGTGTCGCTGCTGGTCGATCCGCAGCACCCGCGCGACGACCCCCAGCGCCACGATGCCGATCGGCACGTTGACCAGGAAGACCCAGCGCCAGCCGGTGATACCCAGAATGCTGTTCGCGCCCGCGAAGAAGCCGCCGATCACCGGGCCCAGCACACTGGACGTGCCGAAGACGGCGAGGAAGTAACCCTGGTACCGGGCCCGTTCCCGGGGCGGCACGATGTCCCCGATGATGGCCAGCGCCAGCGAGAAGAGACCGCCGGCGCCGAGGCCCTGGAAGGCGCGGAAGCCGGCCAGCATGTACATCGAGGTCGCGAAGGAGCAGGCCGCCGACCCGATCACGAAGATCGTGATGGCGGTCAGGAAGAAGCGCTTACGTCCGTAGATGTCGGACAGCTTGCCGTAGAGCGGGGTGGAGATGGTCGCCGTGATCAGGTACGCGGTGGTCACCCATGCCTGCGCGCTGAGGCCGTGCAGATCGTCGCCGATGGTCCGGATCGCGGACGCGACGATGGTCTGATCCAGCGCGGCGAGGAACAGCCCGAGCAGCAGACCGCCCAGGACCTGCAGAATCTGCCGGTGGCTGAGCTGAACTCCGGGCGGTCCGGACACGGTGGTGGTGGTCATGCAGAACCCCCTGGTCGTCTACGGCTCGCCTACCCAGCATCACCAGCTTCGACCCGTTACCGCGACCCACCTCACGTGCGACTCCGGTCACGTGATCCGCCCGGCGACGGACGCGCCGGAAGATCGTGCTCTGCGTCACCGGATGCGCCGCGGGGGCGGCACGACCGCTACAGTCGCACGGTCTAATTAGGTAAGCCTAAGTTGAGGTCCGGGTGGGTCGTCGGGTTGTACTGCTGAGCGGGGTGGTCCTGCTCCTTCTTCTGGTGGGGGCCAGCCTCGCGGTCGGCAGCAACCCGATCGGTCCGGCGCGGGTCTGGCATGCGCTGATCTCGCCGGACGGCGGCGAGACCGCCACCATCGTCTGGGACCTGCGCATTCCCCGTACGCTGCTGGGCCTCACCGTGGGTGCCGCGCTGGCCACGGCCGGCGTGCTGTTGCAGGCCCTCACCCGCAATCCGCTCGCCGAACCGCGCATCCTCGGCATCAGCGCCGGTGCGTCCCTCGGCGTGGTCGTCGCGATCACCCTGTTCGGGATCGGCAGCCTGACCGGCTACGTCTGGTTCGGCATCGCCGGCGCGCTCGGCGCGGGCCTGCTGGTCACCGGCATCGCGGCCCGGACCAGCCAGGGCGCCTCGCCGGTCACGCTCGCCCTGGTCGGCGCGGCACTGGACGCCAGCCTCGGGGCGATCACCGCCGGAGTGCTCAGCGTGAACTCGCGCACGTTCGAGGAGTTCCGGTTCTGGGTGGTGGGCGGACTGTCCGGCCGGGACACCACGGTCGCCGCTCAGGTGCTGCCCTTCCTGCTGGCCGGCCTGCTGCTCGCCGCCGCGGTGGCGCGCGGGCTGGACGCTCTCGCGCTCGGCGACGACGTGGCGCGCGGCCTGGGCACCCGGGTCGGCCTGGTGCGCATCGGCGCCGGGGCCGCCGCGGTGCTGCTCACCGGCGCGGGTGTGGCCGCGGCCGGACCGATCGCC
>NZ_CAKUCL010000006.1 GCF_934643405.1 uncultured Actinoplanes sp. | reverse complement strand
GCCAGCGCGGCCTTGAACCACGGGTGCTCGCTGGAGATGTGGTTCGGGACGATGTCGACGATCATCCGGATGCCGGCCGCGTGCGCCTCCTCGATCAGCGCCTCGGCCTCGGCCAGCGTGCCGAAGACCGGGTCGATGTCGCGGAAGTCGGCCACGTCGTAGCCGGCGTCCGCCATCGGCGACGGGTACCACGGGCTCATCCAGATCGCGTCGACCCCGAGCTCGCGCAGGTGTCCCAGGCGGGCGCGGATGCCGCCGATGTCCCCGACACCGTCGCCGTCCGCGTCGGCGAAGCTTCGCGGGTACACCTGGTAGATCACCGCGTCGCGCCACCACGGACTGCTGTCTGTTGTGGACACAGGTACCTGCTTTCTGCGTGGGTGTTCGAGCCCGGCACGCCGGGCGTGATTTCTGCTGATATTTCGATCGATGCGGGGATGCCGCCGCGGTGCGGCTATCCCTTGAGACTGCCCGTGGTGAGGCCGGACATGATGTTCCGCTGGAACAGCAGGAAGATGATCACGGTCGGGATCGCGGCGATGACCGACGCGGCGATCACCACGTTCATCGGCGTGCCGCCGGCGAAGGCGTAGATGCCGACACTGAGCGTGCGGGTCTCCGGCGACGGCATGACCAGCTTCGGCCAGAGGAAGTCCTTCCAGACCGCGGTCACCGCGAAGATCGACACCACGCCGAGGATCGGCCGCGACATCGGCAGCACGATCGACCACAGCGTGCGCAGCGGTGAGGCGCCGTCCATCATCGCGGCCGCCATCAGGTCCTCCGGGATCGAGTCGAAGAACCGCTTCAGCAGGAAGATGTTGAACGCGTTGGCGACCAGCGGCAGCCAGATCGCCCACGGCGAGTCCAGCAGGCTGACGTGGACGAACGGCAGGTCGATCGCGGTCACGTACTGCGGGACGATGAGCACCATCGCCGGGATCATCAGCGTCGCGAGCATCGCGCCGAGGATGACGTTGCCGAAGATCGGGCGCAGCTTCGACAACGCGTACGCCGCAGCCGTGTCGAAGACGAGCTGGAAGAAGACCGCGCCGGCCGCGTAGTAGAACGTGTTGAACATCAGCTTCGCGAGGTCCAGGTTGTGCCACGCGTCCCGGTAGTTCTGCAGCTGCGGATCCTTCGGGAACAGCGTGGGCGGCGTCTGGGCGATCTCCTGGCCGCTCTTGAGCGCGCCGGTGACCATCCAGTAGAGCGGACCGAGGAAGACCAGGCTGAATCCGACGACCACGACGGTCAGCAACGTCCAATAGATGACCTTGCCGCGGCCGCGCTGGAGCTGCGCGGACGAGATGAGGGTCCGGGTTCCGGATTCCATGGTCAGTCCTTCTTGGTGGTCAGCCGCACGTACACGGCGGAGAAGGCGGCCAGCACCAGCAGCATGATCACGCCGAGCGCCGCGGCGCCGTTCAGGTCGTTCTGGAAGAAGCCGTGCTGGTAGATCAGGTACGCCACCGAGGTCGCCGAGTCCTGGGTGCCGGCGCCGTTGGCCAGGATCAGCGGCTCGATGAACAGCTGCATGGTGGCGACGATCTGCAGCATGGCCAGCAGCGCGAGGATCAGCCGGGTCTGCGGGATCGTCACGTTCCAGATGCGGCGCCAGATCCCGGCGCCGTCCAGCTCCGCCGCCTCGTACAGCTCGCCGGGGATGTTCTGCAGGGAGGCCAGATAGATCAGGACCGCGCCGCCCATGTTCATCCAGGTCGACGCGATGACCATGGCCGGGATCGTCATGTGCGGCGACTGCATCCACTCCGAGGTGGGCAGGTGCAGCGCCTTGAGGATCGCGTTGAACAGGCCGGCGTCGCTCGGGTCGTACGCGTAGAACTTGAACAGGAACAGCGCCGACGCGGGCGGCAGCATCACCGGCAGGTAGACCAGGATCCGCAGATATCCCTTGGCGTGGCGCAGCTCGTTGAGCAGGATCGCCACGAAGAACGGGACCGCGTAGCCGATCACCAGCGCGAGAACCGTGAAGAGGAACGTGTTCCGCCAGGCGATCCAGAAGCTGGGGTCGGCGACGATGCGGATGTAGTTGTCCCAGCCCACCCAGGAGGTCTCGCCGCGGCGGGTGCGCTGGAAGCTCATCACGATGCCGCGGATCATCGGGAACCACATGAACAGGGCGAAGCAGAAGACCGCCCCGATCAGGAACGCGTGGCCGGTGAGGTTGTCGCGGACCTTGCGGCCGAGGCCGCCGCTCGCCCGGCCGGCGGCGGAATCCGGTGCGGACTGCCTGGTGACGCCCGGGGCGGTCATGATCGCCAAGGAAAACTCCAGGTTTGCAGGTGCGGGAGCCGGTGGCCCGGCTCCCGCACTCGGGTGATCAGCTACCGGTCGCCTGGAGCTGGTTGACCTTGCCCTCGGCGGTCTTGAGCAGCTCGTCGATGTTGGCGTTGGGGTTGGTCAGCACGCCGGACATCGCCGAGTCGAGAACCGCGTAGATGGCCTGCGCGTTCCGCGGCTCGCCGACGATCGGGACCGGGTTCTGCTCGAACAGCGCGTAGTTCGCGGTGTCCACGTTCGCGTTGGCCTTGCGCAGCTCGACCTCCTGCTTCTGCGCCTCGGTGCCGGCCGCGAACAGCAGCGGCTGGGGCAGGCCGACCGGGTAGTTCTGCGGCTTCGCCCGTACGTAATCGAACTGGCCCTTGCCCGGGGTGAGCTTCTCGTACGCGATCCACTTCAGACCGGCCTTGACCTGCTCGGCGCTGAGGCCCTTCTTGAAGAAGTAGCCCTCGCCGCCGCCGAGCGTGCCCTTGGCGACGCCGTCCTGGCCGGGCAGCGGGCCCATCGCCCAGTCCTCGTACTTGCCCTGGAACTGGCTGACGATCGCCTGGGTGGTGTCCGGCGCGCCGATGAACATGCCGACCTTGCCGGCCGCCGCGTTGGTCAGCAGGTCGCCCCACTGCAGCAGCTGGCGGCTGCCCATGCTGTTGTCGCCGTACCGCATGTCCTTGAGGTTCTGCAGGACCTGCTTGCCCTCGGGCGAGTTGAACGTGGCCTTCTTGCCGTCCTCGCTGAGGACCCGCCCACCCAGCGAATACAGCTCGGAGGTGAAGTGCCAGCCGCCGGTGTTGCCGGCGCTGTAGTCGGCGTACCCCGCGACGCCGCCGCCCAGCGCGGCGATCTTCTTGGCCGCGGCGCGGACCTCGGGCCACGTCTTCGGCGGGTTGGCGACGTCCAGCCCGGCCTTCTGGAACAGGGTCTTGTTGTAGACCAGGCCCATCGAATAATTCTTGACCGGTACGGCGTACAGCTTGCCGTCCTCGGTGAAGACCGACTTGAGCGCCGGGTCGACGCTGTCCCAGGTCGAGACGGTGTCCTTGTTGACGTACTGGGTGATGTCCATCGCCTGACCGGAGTCCAGCACCTGCTGAAGGTCGGTCATGTAGCCGTAGAAGACGTCGGTCATCGTGCCGCCGGCGAGGCGGGCGGTGAAGTCCGGCGGGTTGTTGCACTGCTCGCCGACGCTGACGCTCTTGATGGTGATGTCGGGGTTCTGCTTCTGGAACTCCGCGACATCCGCGTTCCAGTTCGCCAGCAGCTCCTTCTGCGCGCCGACCGGCTGGCAGTCGACGGTGATCGTCGTCTTGCCGCCGGCCTCGCTCGAGTCGTCGCCCTTGGTCGAGCAGGCCGCCAGGCTGCTGAGCCCGAGGCCGGTCACGAGCGCCAGCGCCGCAACCTTCCGGTACTGCGGTACGGACATCTGTCCATCCCTTCGGGAACGGGTTGTATCCATGGCATTCGATTGATATTCGGTGGTGACAACGGCCTCGTGCGCGGCCGGGAGTGAGTGAGGTCACTGTAACGACGCCGACTCATTTCGGCAAGGTTTCGATCGTTCCTTGAAAAGACACGACTGAAGTAGCGGATTTTTGGGACACAAAGAAGGGCGAGCCCACTGGCCCGCCCTTCTTTCCTTGCCTCAGTTCCGCTGCCCGCCCTTCTTTCGTTGCCTCAGTCCCGCAGCCCGCTCTTCTTTCGTTGCCTCAGTCCCGCTGCCGCGCCGGCGCGGTGGAGCCGCGCACCACCAGCTCGGGCTCGAAGAGCAGCTCGTCGGGCGCGACGCCGCTGCCCTCGATCTGATTGACCAGCAGGTCGACGGCGGCCTGCCCCATCATCTCGATCGGCTGCCGCACCGTGGTCAGCGGCGGGTCGGTGCAGGTCATCAGCGCCGAGTCGTCGAAGCCCACGACCGACACGTCCTGCGGCACCTCCAGCCCGAGGCGGCGGGCCGCGCGGATCGAGCCCAGCGCCAGCACGTCGGACGCGCAGATCATGCCGGTCACGCCGCGCTCGATCAGCTTGCCGGCGGCCAGCCGCGCGCTCTCCATCGAGAAGCTGGTGCGCTCGACGAACCAGCTCTCCCCCTCCGGCCCGGCGATGCGGGCCAGCGCGCCCAGCTTGCGCCGCGACGGCATGTGATCCTCCGGCCCCATGACCATGCCGATGCGCTCGTGCCCCAGCGACCTCAGGTGCCCGTACGCCTGCTCGACCGCGACGGCGTCGTCGGTGGAGATGTGCGGGAAACCCAGGTCGTCGACCCCCGCGTTGACCATGACCACCGGCATGCGGCGATCGGTCAGCGCGCGGTAGTGCCCGTGCTCCGCCTCGGCCAGCGCGTACGAGCCGCCGGCGAAGACCACGCCGGAGACCTGATGGTCGAGCAGCATCTCGATGTAGTCCCGCTCGGGAACGCCGCCGATCGTGCGCGCACACAGCGCCGGGGTGAAACCGCGCTGCGCCAGCGAGGCGGTCACCACCTCGGCGAGCGCCGGAAAGATCGGGTTCTGCAGCTCGGGCAGCACCAGACCGACCAGCCGGCCGCGCTCACCGCGCAGCTTGGTGGGCCGCTCATAACCCAGGACATCGAGCGCCGTCAGCACGGACGCGCGGGTGGACTCGGAGACGCCGCTGCGTCCGTTGAGCACCCGGCTGACCGTCGCCTCGCTGACGCCCGCCTTCTTGGCCACTTCGGCCAGACGCTTCGTCACGTGCAGATCCTACGGCAAGATCGCGCAAAAAGAGAACAGCGGTTTGCGGTACGGCCGTGGCAGCGCGCCAACCTTTGCAGCCGCCGGTGTCGTCCCAGTCATCTCGCACTCTGGTGAGTCCCCACGGTGGTGCACACTCCGTCCCAGAGGAGCGCGATGAAGCGATTAAGTCATCACGTTCCGCAACGACGGCCCCGTCACCGCCTTACACCACGTTTCCATAACGCCACGACCTCTTGTGGCGCCCGGCCCCGCGCACCCCGCCGCGCGGCGCGGTCCTCACCCCACCGAGGCTTCCAATCACCGGGAGCCCACCAGGCCCCCACACGCCGATCCCCGAGCCCAGCAGGCTCCCGCAACACAAGACCCCGACCCAGACCAGGACCGGGGACGAGACCTGGACTGATGGCAAGACTCTGACCCCGGACCGACGACAAGACCCGGACCGGAGACAAGACCCGGACCGGGACGGAGGATACGACCCGGACCGGAAGCAACACCCGGACCAAAGGCAACACCCGGACCGCGGTCAGAGGCCGGAGGCGAAGCCACCGGGCCGGGCCCGGTCGGCGCCCAGGCACGATCGGCGCCGCGGGCACGATCGGCCCCAAGCAAGATCGGCGCCCGAGGCCGAAGCCGGAACCGGGGCGTAGTGGTGTCGCAGCGGATGTCCCGGGTGCGCCAAGGCATGGCCGCAAGCAAAGGCAAGGCAGGAGCCGGACGCGTGGGGAAGCCCGTAGCCGGACGCGTTGAGGCAAGGCCGGAGCCAGACGCGAAGGCAAACAGGGTGACCCGCCGCCCAGCGGCGACCAACTGAGCGCAAGCGGCACGGTGCGCTCGCTTGACCCACCACCCAGGCCGGCCCGGGTGATCAAGCCGCCCGCCACGACCACAGCGCGGCAGCCACCCCCTTCCCGCAGAAGGTGAACGACAAGCCCCGGCCATGCGCCCAGCCGTCAGCGACCCAGGACACCCCCCGCGAGGGCGGGGACCGGGTGACCGATCACGGCATAGAAGCGCCCCCCAGCCGTGATCGGCACCCCGGCCCCGACCGTCCCAGCATGAGAAAGCCCGACCACCATGCCGGCCGCCCAGACCGATGCGGGCGGCGGCAACGGCGAAGCCTCCCTCGCGGTAGCTGGCGACCTGGGACAATCGACGGCATGGCTCGAACCAAGACGAAACTCAAGGCGGACGCTGCCTGCCCCTGCGGGCGTGGGCTTTCTTACACCGAGTGCTGCGAACCCGCGCATCATGGTCAGCCGCCGGCCACGGCCGAGGCGCTCATGCGCTCGCGGTACTCGGCGTTCGCGATCGACGACGACGCCTTCGTGCTGAGCTCCTGGCACCCGGCGACGCGTCCCGCCGAGATCGAGCCCGACCCGCATCTGAGCTGGGTGGGGCTGGACATCCTCGAGACCAGCGGCGGCGGGATGTTCGACGCCGAGGGGGTTGTCGAGTTCCGGGCCCACTACCGCGACCACGGCAAGCCCGGCGACGTGGTGGAGCGCAGCCGGTTCGTGCGGCACGACGGTCAGTGGATGTACTGGGGACCGATCCTTACCGATGGGTCCCTCGCCAACATCTGACCAGGTGTGATCTCCTCAAGGAGGAATACCTGAGGAGGAACACCATGTCCGCGGAGCAACGGCCGCTCGAGGACGCGATAGTCCGCGATTTCAAGGTCAATCTCTCGTACGGCAAGTATCTGCACCTCGACGAGATCCTGGACGCCCAGCATCCGGTGAGCGTCCCGGAACACCATGACGAGCTGCTGTTCATCGTCCAGCACCAGACCACCGAGCTGTGGTTCAAGCTGGTGCTGCACGAGCTGCGGTCGGTGCAGCGGCTGCTCGCCAAGGACGACCTGCGGCCGGCGCTCAAGGGCCTCGCCCGGGTCAAGCACATCCAGCGCACGCTGACCGAGCAGTGGTCGGTGCTGGCCACGCTGACCCCGAGCGAGTACTCGGAGTTCCGCAGCTTCCTGGGCACCTCATCCGGCTTCCAGTCGTACCAGTACCGGGCGGTCGAGTTCAGCCTCGGCAACAAGCACCGGGACATGCTGAAGATCTTCGACGACGACCCGGCGGCCAGGGACATGCTGACCGAGGCGTACGAGGCGCCGACCGTCTACGACGAGTTCCTGCGGTACCTGGCCCGCCACGGCCACCACGTGCCGGTCGAGCTGCTCCAGCGCGACGTCCGCCTGCCGTGGACGTTCAACCCCGACCTGGTGCCCGTCTTCCAGCGCATCTACGAGAACCCGGAGCGCTACTGGGAGGCGTACGAGGCCTGTGAGGAACTTGTCGATCTGGAGGAGAACTTCCAGTTCTGGCGGTTCCGGCACATGAAGACGGTGGAACGGATCATCGGGTTCAAGCGCGGCACCGGCGGCTCGAGCGGCGTGTCCTTCCTGCGCAAGGCCCTGGACCTCACCTTCTTCCCCGAGCTGTACGCCGTACGCACCGAGATCGGAGCCGTCAGTTGACCGACGACCTGCTGGCCCGCGCCGACGCGCTGGACGCCGCCGACCCGCTGGCGGAGTTCCGCGACCGGTTCATCACCCCGGACGACGCCGACGTCATCTCCTACCTGGACGGCAACTCGCTGGGCCGGCCGCTCGCCGCGACCGCCGAGCTGATGGACCAGTTCATCCGCCGGCAGTGGGCGGGCCGGCTGATCCGTGGCTGGACCGACGAGTGGATGGAGTGGCCGCTGACCCTCGGCGACCGGCTCGGTGACCTGGCGCTCGGCGCGAAATCCGGGCAGACGGTGATCGGCGACTCGACCACCGTGCTGATCTACAAGCTGGCGCGGGCGGCGGTGGATGCCCGGCCCGGACGCAACCGGGTGGTGCTGGACACCGACAACTTCCCCACCGACCGATACGTGCTGGAGGGCATCGCCGCCGAGCGGAACCTGGAGCTGGTCTGGATCACCACCGACCCGGTCGAGGGCGTGCGGCCCGAGCAGGTGGCCGAGGTCGTCGACGACCGCACCGCGCTGGTGCTGTTCAGCCACGTCGCGTACCGGTCGGGCTGGCTCGCCGACGTCCCGGAGATCACCCGGATCGCGCACGAGGCCGGCGCGCTGGCGATGTGGGACCTGTGCCATTCGGCCGGCTCGGTGCCGATCGAGCTGGACGAGTGGGGCGTCGATCTCGCGGTCGGATGCACGTACAAGTACCTGAACGGCGGTCCCGGTGCGCCCGCGTTCGCCTATCTGAACGCGAGCCTGCAGGGTGACCTGCGACAGCCGATCTGGGGCTGGATGGGCCACCGGTCGTCGTTCGAGATGGGCCCGGGTTTCGAGCCGGCCAAGGGGTCGCGGGCGCTGCTCTCCGGGACGCCGCCGATCCTCGCCATGGTGCCGTTGCACGCGAACCTGGACGTGCTCGAGGCCGCCACCATGGCCAAAATCCGCGAGAAATCAGTTCAAATTACTTCGTACGCCGTAGAGCTGGCGGACTCCTGGCTCAAGGAGCTGGGGGTGGAGATCGTCAGTCCGCGCGAACCGGAGAGGCGCGGCGGTCACGTGACCCTGAAGCGGGCCGGTTTCGCCGGCCTCCTGGACCGGCTGTGGGACGCCGGGGTGATCCCGGACTACCGCCGCCCCGACGGGCTGCGGATCGGTCCGGCCCCGCTGAGCACCAGCTTCGTCGAGGTGCACCGCGGCCTGTCGGTGCTGCGTGACCTGCTGAAGTGACGGAGTTCCTGCTCTCCGGGTCGCTCTGGTGGGACGGCCGGCTGCGCACCGGGGAGGCGCTGCGGTGGTCGGACGGCCGGGCCGATCCGGTGCCGCTGGACGACATCCCCGAGGGGGCGAGGCGACGGCAGTTCCCCGGCACGCTGCTGCCCGGCATCCTCGACGCGCACGTCCACTCCGGACTGACCGACCTGGCCGTGCTGCGGGCGGGCGGGATCGCCGGCGTCTGGGACCTGGGCAGCGTCCCGTCCCGTGTGGCCGGTCTCGTGGGACGCCCGGGGTTCCCCGGCGTCCGCTACGCCGGACCGTTCCTCACCGCCCCCGGGGGCTACCCGAGTGACCGGTCGTGGGCCGCACCGGGCAGCTGGCGGACGATCGGCTCGGCCGCCGAGGCGAGCGAGGCCGTGGGCGCGGCGGCCGCGGGCGGAGCGACGCTGATCAAGATGACCGCGCACGCCGGCGGCCCGCGGATGGACCTGCCCACGATGACCGCCGTGGTGCGGGCGGCTCATGAACTGGGGCTTCCCGTGGTGGTGCACGCCGAAGGGCCGGGGACGGTCGTTGTCGCGTACGAAAGCGGCGCCGACATCCTGGCCCACACTCCCTGGACCGAACCGCTGGATCCCGGGCTGGTGCGGGTCTGCGCCGAGCGGATGCAGTGGATCAGCACGCTGGACATCCACGGGTGGGGCTCGCCCACGCGGGAACAGACCACGGCGATCGGAAACCTGCGGCGCTTTCTCGAGTACGGCGGACGCGTGCGCTACGGGACGGATCTGGGGAACGGGCCGCTTCCGCCGACGGTGAATCCGCGGGAGATCCGGGCGTTGCAGAGCGCCGGGCTCACCCCGGAGGAGATCCTGGTGGCGATGACCGACGACGGGGTGAGCTGGATACCGGGCGGGCTCGACCTCTCGCCGGTCGTGTTCGCCGACGTCATGGCGACGGTTCGGGTGTTGTTTCCAGGAGGTTCGGCATGATCGTGGTGTCCGGCGCGAGCGGGCGGCTCGGCAGGCGGGTGGCGCAGCGGCTCGACGGGCGGGTGCGGCTGCTGTACCGCGACCCGGCGAAGGTGCCTTCCGACGTGGAGGCCGCGGTCGCCGAGTACGGCGACCGGGAGGCGATGCGGCGGGCGCTGGACGGCGCCGAGACCGTCCTGATGGTCTCCGCGGCCGAGACACCGGACCGGGTCGACCGGCATCGCTCGTTCGTGGACGCCGCGGTGGAGGCGGGCGTACGGCAGGTGGTCTACACGTCGTTCGCGGGGGCGGCCGCGGATGCGACGTTCACGCTGGCCCGCGACCACTGGCACACCGAGCAGCACATCCGGCGCAGCGGGCTGGCGTTCACGTTCCTGCGGGACAACCTGTACGCGGACTTCCTGCCGATGATGGTCGGCGCGGACGGCGTGATCCGCGGCCCGGCCGGTGACGGGCGTGCCGCGGTGGTCGCCCAGGACGACATCGCCGACGCCGCCGTGGCCGTGCTGCGCGACCCGGCGCCGCACGTGGCCCGCACGTACGACCTGACCGGGCCCGCGGCGGTGTCCCTGGCCGAGGCCGCCGAGATCATCGCGGCGGCGACCGGGCGCGAGGTGAGCTACCACGCCGAGACGGTCCCGGAGGCGTACGCGTCCCGGGCCGGCTACGACGTGCCGGCCTGGCAGGTCGACGCGTGGGTGACCACCTACACCGCGATCGCGGTCGGTGAGCTGGCCCGGGTCAGCCCGGACGTCCCGCGCCTGACCGGCCATCCCGCCACCCCCTTGGCCGACGTGCTGACAGCCGACCGCTAGCAGCGTGGGGATTCCCGCCGTCCAGGGCGGCGCACATCCCCACACGACGGTGGGCCGCCGCAGCGTGGGGACTCCCGCCCGCCAGGACGGCGTACATCCCCACACGACGGTGGGTTGCCGCAGCGTGGGGACTTCCGCCCGCCAGGGCGGCGTACATCCCCACGCGACGGTGGGGTCTACGGGCGGTGCGGGGGCGGCAGGAGGTGGGTGGTCAGCCAGTCGACTGTCTCGCGCAGGTAGTCGGCTCGGCTGGACCGGTGCAGCAGCTCGTGGCCCTCGTCGGGGAAGAGCAGGTATCGGTGCTCGACGCCCCGGGCGGCGAGGGCCCGCGCCACCTGCTCGGCCTCGATCACCGGCACGTTGCTGTCGTTCTCGCCGTGGACTATCAGCAGCGGAGCCTTCAGCCGGTCGATGCGGTTGATCGGGGACAGATCGGCCAGCAGATCCCTGTCGGCGATCGGGTCCCCGTACTTCGACACGGCCGCCGCCGCGATCCACGGCTCCGTGTGCTCATAAAAGGTGAAAAAGTTGGACATGCCGCAGACGTCGATCCCGACCGCGAACAGGTCGGGGAAGGAGGTCAACGCGGCCAACGTCAAGTATCCGCCGTAGGAACGACCCATGCACCCGACGCGCGATGTGTCGGCGATACCCCCATTGACCAGGTACCGAACGGATGATCGCACGTCCTCGACCGCGCCGTACCGCAAGCCCAGATTGTCCGCGTTGACGAATGTGCGCCCGAAGCCCGACGACCCCCGCACGTTCGGCGCGAAGACCGCGATGCCCCGCGCCACCAGCGACTGGAACAGCGGGCCGTGCCCCGGCCTCTCCTGCGCCTCCGGCCCGCCGTGCAGCCACACCACCGCCGGGTGCGGCCCGGGCGTCCGCGGCCGGAACAACCACCCGGTCAACGTGAGCCCGTCGTGCGCCGCGAAGGCCTCCAGGCTCGGCCGTACGGCGTCGGCCGCGGCCGGATCCGCCGAGACCGCCACCAGGCCGCCGGCGTCCGTGTAGACCCACACGCCATGGGGCTGCCCCGGCCCCTCGGCCGTGAACGCCAGCGCCGACCCGTCGAAGCTCCAGGTCAGCCCGCTCACCACCGGCCCCGGCAACGGCAGCGATCGTTCCGCGAGAAGCGAGACCTCCGATTGGCCACCGCGGACGTTCCACAGCACGGCCACCCGCCGCCCGTCGGCGGTGAGCGCGAACGCCTCCACCTCGGAGTCCACCACCGGGGTGAGCCGAACACCGTCCCGCACCAGCACCGGGAACTCGCCGTCCTCCGACCGCGCGTAGACGGTCCGGCCGTCCGGCCCGAACACCGCCTGCTCGCCGACCGCGACCGGCTCGTCGGGCCCGTCCGGCAACGCGCGCAGCACGATCGTGCGATCCCCGCGCGGCCCCACCCGCAGCAGCGCCCGATCCCCGTCGGCGTTCACGTCGAGCAGCGAGATCAGCTCGCCGGTCGTGATGATCGTCCGGGAACTCGCCACCGGGTCGATCAGCAGGGCGGTCGTCAGGTTCTCGGTCACCGCCAGCAGCGAGCGGCCCGGCAGCCACCGCATGGTGTCCGCGGTGTCGCTGCCGAAGCCGGCCACCTGATGCAGCCCCGACCCGTCCGGCCGGACCAGCCACACCTCGTGCCGTGGCGCCCCGCCCGGCGCCAGCTGACAGGCCAGCCACCCGCCGCCGGTCGACCACTGCACCGCCGAGACCGGCGCCGGCCCGGTGTCCACCAGGAACGCCAGCGACGAGCCGACCGGCTGCACCCACACCTGCGGGCGACCGCTGCGGTCGGACACGTAGGCCGCGTGCATGCCGTCCGGGGACAGCGTCGGCGACCAGCTTCCGGACGCCTCGGACGCGAGGGTCAGACTCGTCCAGCCCAGCGGCAGAACGGTGACGTCACCACCCATGAACGACTCAGATCCCCTTGTCTTGAAGCCACATCTCCAGCAGGGCCAGCTGCCACAGCTGGTTGGCGCCCAGCGTGGTGCGGGGCGTGTTCGGGTCGGCCAGCAGGAGGTCCACGTACTCCGGCCGGAACAACCCGCGGTCGCGGGCCGCGGGCGCGGACAGCGCGGCGCGGACCTTCTCGAGCATCGCCCCCTCCAGGTGCCGGATGCCGGGCACCGGGAAGTAGCCCTTGGTGCGGTCGATCACCTCGTCCGGCACGACGCCGCGGGCCGCCTCCTTGAGCACCCCCTTGCCGCCGTGCGCCAGCTTCAGCTCGGGCGGGCAGGCCGCGGCCAGCTCGACCAGCTCGTGGTCGAGGAACGGTACGCGAGCCTCCAGCCCCCACGCCATCGTCATGTTGTCGACCCGCTTGACCGGATCGTCGACGAGCATCACCTGCGAGTCCAGCCGCAACGCCGCGTCGACCGCGGTGCCGGCGCCGGGCCGGGCGAAGCTCGCCTCGACGAACTCCCGGCTGACGTCCCGGCCGACCAGCCACTCGGGCGCGAGCTGCCGGGCGAGACGAGCGTGCGTACGGTCGAAGAACTCCGCGGCGTAGGCATCGACGGCCTGATCACGGGGCACGTCGACCAGCGGCGGGTACCAGCTGTACCCGGCCAGGATCTCGTCCGCGCCCTGCCCGGACTGCACGACCTTGACGTGCTTCGACACGTCCTCGCTGAGCAGGTTGAACGCGATGCAGTCGTGCGACACCATCGGCTCGCTCATGGCCGCGACCGTCCGGTCCACCGCCGGCAGGAAGCGGTCCCGGCCGATCCGGATCTGGTGGTGCTCGGTGTCGAACTGCTTCGCGATGATGTCCGAGTACGCGAACTCGTCGCCGCTCTCCCCGCCGGCCGCCTCGAACCCGATGCTGAACGTGGTGAGCCCGCGCTGCCCCTGGGCCGCGAGCAGGGCCACGATGTAGCTGGAGTCGATCCCGCCGGACAGCAGCACCCCGACCGGCACGTCCGCGACCATCCGCCGCTCCACCGCGCGCGCCAGGGCCGAGTGGATCAGCGCCGGCCACTCCGCCGCGGGGACGTCCCGGTCGCGGGTGAACGACGCCTCCCAGTAGACGCGCTCCTGCGACGATCCGTCGGCGCGCAGGATCCGCACGGTGGCGGGCGGCAACTTCCGTACGCCCGCAAGGATGGTCCTCGGGGCCGGGACCACCGAGTGGAACGTCATGTAGTGCTGGAGCGCGACCTTGTCCAGCGACGTGTCGACGTCGCCCGCCGCGAGCAGCGCCGGCAGCGTCGAGGCGAACCGTAGCCGCCCCGGGGTCTCGGCCAGGTACAACGGCTTGATCCCGAGCCGGTCGCGGGCCAGCATGACCGTCCCGTCCTGATGAGAGACGATCGCGAACGCGAACATGCCGAGAAACCGCGTCACGCAGTCCGGACCCCAGCGGTGGTAGGCCTTCAGAATCACCTCGGTGTCCGAGGTGGAGGAGAACCGGTAGCCGTACCCGCGGAGCTCGTCGCGAAGCTGCTGGTAGTTGTAGATGCAGCCGTTGAAGACGAGGGTGAGCCCGAGCTCGTCGTCGGTCATCGGCTGCCCGCCCGCGTCGGACAGGTCGATGATCTTCAAGCGCCGGTGGCCGAAGGCGACCCGGGCGCGGCTGAACACGCCCTCGCCGTCCGGTCCGCGCGAGGCCAGGCGGGGCAGCATCCGCCGCACCGCTTCCTCGTCCGCCGCGCGTCCGTCGAATCGAAGCTCACCGGCGATGCCGCACATGAGGAGAACCTCCACAACTGGTCAGGAGAGCAGCCACGTGTCCTTGGAGCCGCCGCCTCGCGAAGAATTGACGATCATGCTGCCGGCCGGCGCCACCCGGGTCAGCGCGGCCGGCGCGACGACACTCCCGGCGCCGCTGAACACGAAGGCGCGCAGGTCGACGTGGCGCGGGCCGAGCTGGTGGCCGTCGAAGACCGGATGGGTGGACAGGCACACCACCTCCTGGGCGACCCAGCGGTGCGGCGCCGCCCGGATCTGGCGGCGGACCGCGTCGAGGTCCGCGGGCGAGGCGTGCGGGCCGATCACGATGCGGTCCCCGCCGTACCCGTCGACGGGTTTGCAGACCAGTTCGGACAGCCGGTCCAGCACCTCGGCCCGCTGCTCCGGGATGCCGCACAGATACGTCGGCACGTCGGCGAGCAGGGGCTTCTCGCCCAGGTAGTACTCGATCAGCCGGTGCACGTACGCGTAGACCGACTTGTCGTCGCCGATCCCGTTGCCCAGCGCGTTGGCCAGCACCACCGTGTCGGCGTGCAGTGCACCGACCAGCGAGGCGCCGAGCGGCATCCCGTCCGCGCCCGGCGCGTGCACCAGCGTGTCCTCGTCCATCCGCAGGTAGACGACGTCGACCGGGTAGCGCTTGCCGTCGCGCAGCCGGTACACCCGGTGGTCCTCGACGAACAGCTCGGTGCTGCGGACCACCGGCACACCCATCTCCTCGGCCAGCATCCGGTGCTCGAACCAGGCCGAATCCTCCGGTCCCTGGCTCAGCACCACCAGCTTCGGGTCGTCGCCGGCGGCCGGGCGGGCCGCGTCGAGCAACGCGCGCCGCAGCAGCTTCGGGGTGTTCTCCACCGAGATCAGCCCGTCGGGTTCCGGCAGCTCGGGCAGCACGCTCTCGGTGAGCCGGCGGTTCTGCATGGCGTAGGCGATCCCGGACGGCACCCGCAGGTTGTCCTCCAGCACGCACCAGCGGCCGTCCGCGTCGCGCACCAGGTCGACGCCGGCCACCTGGGCGCGCACCCCGGCGTGCGAGACCAGCGCGCCGCTGGGCCGCAGCTCCGGCGACCCGTCGATCACCCACTCCGGGATCACGCCGTCCTTCACCGCGGCCCGCTCGCCGTACACGTCCGCGATGAAGAGATTCAGCGCCCGGACCCGCTGGGTGAGCCCGTCGCGCAGCCGGCTCCAGTCGGCGGCCGGGACGATCCGCGGCACCAGGTCGAACGGGAACAGCCGGGTGGCCGCCTCGCCCGCCACGCTGAAGGTGATGCCCCGGGAGCGCTGCTCGTCGTCCCGCGCGTCCTCGCGGCGGCGCAAGCCACCGGAGCCCAGCGATTGCAGCACCTCCAGGATTCCCGCGTACGGCGCGGCCACCTCGCCGTCCGGGAAAGCCTCGTCGCCGTCGGTCGCGTACGGGAAGAGACCGGCCGGCACCGACTGGCCCTCCGGACCGATCCCGGTCGCGCCGCCCCGGGTGTCGGCGACCACCAGATCCACCACGTCGGAGATGCGGCCGCGGCGCGCCAGGGCCCGGCGCTGACGAGCGGCCGAGCTGCCCCGGCTGAGCGCCCGCACCGACAGGTCGAACACCTGCTCCCAGTCACCCAGCTCCTCCAGCTGCGGCCGCAGCTCGTCGACGAGCCGTTCCACCGCGACCGCGGCCGGCACCGGCTCCGGCGAACGCGGCAGGTCGAGCAGGTCGCCCTCGAGTCCCGACCGCGCGGCCCGCCACATCGCCGCCCGGTGCAGCGGTGGCCTGGTGCGTGGCGCGGGGAGTCCGGCGCGGTGGTCCTGGCGGGCGCGCAGCACGAGCGCGCGGAACAGGCCCGCGAGCAGCACGACCGTGTCCGCGTCCGGGCTCGAGTCGGTGACCCGCAGCTCCACGGTCGGCAGGTGCGCCGACGGCCGTACGTCGAAATAGACCATCTTCGGATCGGTGATCGTGCCCGAGGCGAGCAGATCCGCGACCAGCTCGTCGTGCTCGGCCGCCGAGTTCAGCACGCCCGGGTCGCCGGCCGTGGGCCAGCGCAGCCAGACCAGCGAGCGCACGCTGGCGTAGCCGGAGTCCTCACCCATCCAGTACGGCGAGCTGGCCGAGATCGCGAGCAGCACCGGCAGCACCGGCGTGATCCGCTGGGCGACCGCGACCGCCTCGTCCCGGTCGGGCACGCCGACGTGCACCTGGGCGCCGCAGATCAGCTGTTCCCGGGCGAGCAGCTGGTAGTCGTCGAGCATCCGCCGGTAGCGCGACGTCGGCGTCACCGGGAGTGACTCCAGATCGACCAGCGGGACGGTCCCGGCCGCCACCAGGCCCAGCCCCAGCGACTCGGCGACCTCGATCGCGCGCCGCCGCCGGGCCACGATCCCGTCGCGCAGGCCGTCCAGCGTGCCGGACACCGGGGTGTTCGTCTCCACCACCGAGCGGTGCAACTCGGCGGAGAAGTGTTGCGGGTCGAGCCGGGCCAGGATCTCCGGTGCGCGCGGCACCAGTTCCCGGGTCACCAGGTCGACCACATGCAGTTCCTCTTCCACGCCGAGCGTGAGGTCCGGTCCCGTGGCGGTGTCGTCCGCCGTGACCCGAAGAGACTCCGTCATTCAGACCGCCCATGTCCTCAGTTCAGCGATGTGCCTGTCGACGCACCCTCACGGTGGGATGTGCCGATCCTGTGACGTGCCCATTTCGGGCTCGCGCCAAGCATGATCAGTTCGACACGGCGACCACCGGACCGGCCGGGTGCGCACGCCCTGTAACCTCGGCCCCGTTCCGCCCCACCTTCCGCGGAGGTCTTGATGAGCAGTGTCGTCGTGGTCACCGGCTCGGCCGGCCTGATCGGTTCGGAGTCGGTCCGGCACTTCGCCGGGCTCGGCATGGACGTGGTCGGTGTCGACAACGACATGCGCGGCTACTTCTTCGGTTCGGACGGCTCCACCAAGTGGAACCTGGACCGGCTCAAGAAGGAGGCCGGCGCCCGGTACACCCACCATGACCTGGACATCCGCGACCGCGACGGGCTGAACGCGCTGTTCGCGAAGCTGGGTAAGGACGTCGGTCTGGTGATCCACTGCGCCGCTCAGCCGTCGCACGACTGGGCCGCCCGCGAGCCGTTCACCGACTTCGACGTCAACGCCGGCGGCACGCTGAACATGCTCGAGGCCGTCCGGCAGCACAGCGCCGGCGCGCCGTTCATCTTCACCTCGACCAACAAGGTCTACGGCGACCTGCCGAACTCGTTGCCGCTGATCGAGCAGGAGACCCGCTGGGAGCTGCCGGCCGACCACAAGTGGTACGGCGGGATCGACGAGACGATGTCGATCGACCAGAGCACGCACTCGGTGTTCGGCGCCAGCAAGGTGGCGGCCGACGTGATGGTCCAGGAGTACGGGCGGTACTTCGACATGCCGACCGCGGTGTTCCGGGGCGGCACGCTGACCGGGCCGGGTCACTCGGCCGCGGAACTGCACGGCTTCCTGGCGTACGTGATGCGCTGTGTGATGGAGCAGCGGACGTACAAGATTTTCGGCTACAAGGGCAAGATGGTCCGCGACGCCATCCACTCGCACGACCTGGTCTCGGCGTTCGAGGCGTTCTTCCGCGCACCCCGGGTCGCCGAGGTCTACAACATGGGCGGCGGGCGCTTCTCGAACTGCAGCCACATCGAAGCCTTCAAGATCGCCTCGGAGATCACCGGCATCGAGGCGCGGACCGAGTACGTCGACCAGGCCCGCACCGGCGACCACCAGTGGTGGATCAGCAGCACCGCCCGCTTCGAGGAGCACTACCCGGACTGGAAGCTCACCTACGACGTCCCGGCGATCCTGCGCGAGATGTACGAGGCGAACCAGGACGTCTGGAAGGCTTGACCCGCCGCCCCGCACCCCCTCGCGCGGCACACTTCACGCGCTCGCCCCTCCGCCCTTCGCCCCTCGCCCTCCGTTCCTTGCCCTCCGCCCCTCACCCCTCGCCCTCCGCCCCTCGCCTTCCGCCCATCGCCCTCCTTTCCTTGCCCGCCGCCCGCCGCCCATCGCCCGCCGCCTTTCCCCCGTCGCCCTCCGCCAGGAGCCGGGCGTGGGTCACGCGCGCCAGCCCGCCGACTCCAGCGCGGCTTGCAGTTGCCGTGCGACCCGCGCCGGCTCTTGACGGACCATCTGCGCCGGAAAACGCAGAATCCGGTCACCTTTGATCCAGATGTCGTTCTGACGAACCATGTCGGCAACCCAGTGCTCGGCATCCATGTGATGGGATCCGTCCACCTCGACATGCACCTGCCAGCGCTTCCCATAGACATCGAGATATCTTGCCCGGCCCTGGGTGTCGTCCCGGCGTACTTGGCGATCGGGTTCCGGTAGCCCGAAACGGCGGCACATCCGCAGAAAGTTGATCTCCGACAGCGCGGCGGCCCCGCCCGCGACGTCCAGCATCGTGGCTCGGATCAACGCCGATCTGGGTACTCGGCGCCGCGCGGCCAGCACCTCGAAGATCTCGTCAGCCGTCACGGCTCGCTGCTGGCACACGGCCGCAAGGATCGCGCGCGCCTCCCCGGCGTTGCCCGCCCAGATCGCCGCGTCGACGGCCGCACGAGCGGCAGTGGTCCGGGGTGGACGCCCGATCTGGAGATGCTCGGGAGGAAGTGTTCGAGTCCGGACGATCCGCACCGCTGACATGTCGCCGGGCAGCCGAGGCAGACGGACCGACCGGTTCCGTTGCGCCGGGATGAGTATGTGAAGCCGCTCCTCCCGGATGCCCCGCACCCCGAACACCCGCAGCGCCGTACTTCCCGCCAGCACGGCGTCCCGCCCGGCCACGAGCACCGCCACCCACAGACGCTGGTCGGCGGTGAGCGGCCCGTTGTGTGTGGACACGACGTCCCGGCAGATGCGACGCCAGCGGCCGCCGTCGAGGTGCCGGCGGACGGCCGAGCGCCCGATCAGCTCCTGGGCCTGAGCGGTCGTCAGCACTCCGGCTTGTTCGAAACGAACCCACTCGAACTCGTCGGCATCGCGGCCCGGCAAAGTCAGCATCGAGCCACCTTGCCAAGACCGCGGCCCCGCCGGACCCCCCTGTGGACAGAGCCCATCCAAGCGTGGGGAGTTACGCCGCCCCCAACGGCCGCACTCCCCACACAACGCCAAGCGCCCCCAGCGTGGGAACCTACGCCGCCCCCAACGGCCGCACTCCCCACACAACCCGACGCGCGCCGCCCCCAACGGCCGCACTCCCCACACAACGCGAAGCACCCCCAGCGTGGGGAACTACGCCGCCCCCAACGGCGGCAATCCCCACACAACCCGGGCGCGCGCCGCCGCCAACGGCGGCAGTCCCCACGCAACCCGGTGCGCGCAGCCTCGAACGGCGGCGATCCCCACGCAAGCCGCGGGGTCAGCCGTACGGCTTGGTCAGCTCCGGGTCGGGGAACAGTGTCACCGCTGCGACGCCGGTGGCGGTCGGGGTCAGGACGGCCAGGCCGAACGGGGTGCCGTGCCACCAGGCGGCCGCCGCGGGCTGGTCGTTGACCACGGCGGGGACCATCCGCCAGTCGCCCGGCGCGCCCATCGACGGGGTGGCGAAGGCCAGGCACGTGGCGCGGCCGGCGAACCACACCCGCGAACCCACCGGCTCGATCGCGGCGTCGTCGCGCAGCAGGCGGCTGAACGCGTCGGCGTCGGCGGCCTCCCAGGCGGCCATGTAGCGGTCCAGCTGGGAGCGTGCCCGCGGGTCGGTGGGTTCCAGGACGTCGTCGCGGGCCGGGGCCACCTCGTCGAGGCGGGCGCGCGCCCGCTGCAACGCGCTTTTCACGGCCGGCACGGACAGCCCGAGCATCGCACCGGTCTCGGCGGCGGAGAACGCCAGCACCTCGCGCAGCAGCAGCACGGCACGCTGCCGGGGCGGCAGGTGCTGCAGGCCGGCCACGAACGCCAGCCGTACCCCCTCGCGGGCCGTCACCACCTCGGCCGGGTCCGACGGCAGCGGGGAGATCCACGCCTCGGGGCCGAGCGGGGACGGCGGCTCGGCCGGGTCGCTGCTCGGCGGGCCGAGGCCGGACGGCAGCGCGCGGCGGCCGCGGCCGTCGAGGGCGGTCAGGCAGGTGTTGGTGGCTATGCGGTACAGCCACGTCCGTACCGAGGAGCGCTCTTGGAATTTGTCCCACCCACGCTGGGCCCGCACGTAGGTGTCCTGCACCGCGTCCTCGGCCTCGTGATGCGAGCCGAGCATGCGGTACGCGTGGGCGAGCAGGCCGCGGCGTTCGCGCTCGAAGGCGTCGATCAGCATCCCGGTTTCCATACCTCTGCAGACCCTCGGAGTGTACGGAAGGAATCGCACAGTGACCGGACGCACGTGTGGCGTAGGCCGTATTCGGTTGTGACCTTCACCTTCTTCGGAGAAAGGTGGAAAACGTCCTAGCGAGCACGCGAGCGGAAAGGCGGCACATGGCCCTGCGACCCGGAGCCCGGGCCTGGGCGGTATGGGCCGTCGGCCTCGCCGCGTACACGACCGCCGTTCTGCACCGCACGTCGCTCGGTGTCGCCGGGCTGGACGCCCAGGATCGTTTCCACGTCGGCGCGGGCGCGCTCGCCTCGTTCGCCGTGCTCCAGCTGCTCGTCTACGCGGGCCTTCAGGTGCCGGTCGGGCTGCTGCTGGACCGGTTCGGTTCGCTGCGCCTGATCGTCGCCGGTGGCCTGATCATGGCGAGCGGGCAGGCGTTGATGGCCGTCGCGACCGGCGTGGAGGGTGCGGTCCTGGCCCGTGTGCTGGTCGGCGCCGGGGACGCGATGACGTTCATCAGCGTGCTGAGACTGGTGCCGCAGTGGTTCCCGGGCCGGCGCGTGCCGATCCTGACGCAGCTCACCGGGCTGGTCGGGCAGGCCGGGCAGGTGCTCAGCGCCGTACCGCTGGCCGCCGTTCTCGCCGCACGCGGCTGGACCAGCGCCTTCCTCGCCACCGCGGGGGTCGGCGTCTTCGTGGCGGTGGCCGCCTTCGCCGCGCTGCGCGACACCCCGGAGCACCGGATCAGCAGCGGGCCGCCGGTCACCCTGCGCCAGGTGGGCACCGATCTCGCGGGCGCCTGGCGGCATCCCGGCACCCGCCTCGGCCTCTGGTCGCATTTCACCACCCAGTTCACCGGTACGGTCTTCGCGCTGATGTGGGGATTCCCGTTCCTGATCGCGGGCGAGGGACTGCCCCGGCGCACGGCGAGCGCCCTGCTCACCCTGTTCGTGCTGATCGGCATGGCAGCCGGTCCGCTGATCGGGGTGCTGGTGCAGCGGCATCCGCTGCGCCGGTCGTGGCTGGTGCTCGGCGTGGTCGGCGCCAACGCGGCCGCCTGGGGCCTGGTGCTGGCCTGGCCGGGGCACGCGCCGCTGCCGGTGCTGGTGGTGCTGATCTGCGCGCTCGGCATCGGCGGACCGGGCTCGATGATCGGCTTCGACTACGCGCGGACGTTCAACCCGCCGAACCGGCTGGGCACCGCCACCGGTGTGGTCAACGTGGGGGGCTTCGTCGCCTCGCTGGTCACGATCGAGCTGATCGGCCTGATCCTGGACGCGCGCACCGGCGGTCGTTCGGACTACGACATCCACGACTTCAAAATCGCGATGGCTGTGCAATATCTCATCTTCGCCGTCGGAGTTGCCGGGATCTTGCGAACCCGCAGGCAGGCCCGGCGGCGGATGGCCGACGAGGGCGTCGTGGTGCGTCCCGTCCGGGAGATCCTCGCGGAACGGCGGGTTTTGACCCGCCGGAGGCCGGTAAAGGCCAAGTAACTCCCCCTTCTATTGGTAAGAGGCAGAGGAGGACATGACCGAGCGCGCACCGGAGCGGATCTGGTCCGGTATCGACATCCCCAAGACCATTGCTGGAACCCTCGCCGCGGTGTCGGCCGCGGTGGTCGGTTCCTTCCTCGGAGTGGCGGGCACCCTGGTCGGCGCGGCGGTGGCAAGCATCGTCGGATCCGTCGGCACGGAGATCTACCAGCGCTGGATCAACCGAGGCAGCCAGAAGATCAAATCGACGTTCGTGACGGCGCCGGCCGCGGTGGGTACGCCACCGGTCGCGGCCGCCGAGGAGGAGTCGCCGTCGGACGAACCGCCGGCCCCTCCGCGCAACATCCGCTGGGGCCGGGTCGCAGCCGTGGCCGGGGCCCTGTTCGTGCTGGCGATGGGCTTGCTGACGGCCGTCGAGCTGATCTCGCACAAGTCGGTGGCGGACGCTGTCGGCAACAGGAGCAGCGGCACCACGACGGTGGGCAGCCTGTTGCGTGGCGACGGCGAGAAGAAGAACGACAAGCCGGCCGTCACGCCGTCGGACTCGCCATCGCCGTCGGAGGAGCCGAGTGAGGAACCGGGCGCGACGCCGTCGGAGTCGCCGAGCCCGTCCAGCACCACCGAACCGACCGAGGCCCCGACGTCGGAGACCCCGAGCGAGGCTCCGGAGCAGACGACGCCGCCGGCTACCGAAGGCGACACCGGCGGGGACACCAGCGGCGACGGCGGTTCCGGCCTCGAGGAGGTTCCGCCTACTCGGGGCGCCCAGGCCCCGTCCGGCACCGGATCGGAGTAGACACGAGGCATGGACGCCAAGAACATCCTCATCGACGGCTTCGAACGGCTCCCCGCCAACGTGCACCACGCGGTTCGTGGCCTCTCCCCCGAGCAGCTGCGCTGGGCCCCGGCCGACGGCGCCAACCCGATCGGCTGGCTGGTCTGGCACCTGACCCGGGTGCAGGACGGCCACCTGTCCGAACTGCTCGACGAGGAGCAGATCTACGTCACCGGCGCCTGGGCGGCACGGTTCGGTCTCAAGGCCGACCCGGACGACACCGGGTACGGTCATTCGCCCGCGCAGGTCGCGACGCTGCGGCCGGAGAGCGCGCGGGCCCTGGAGGACTACTACCACGCCGTGCACGAGCGCACGATGCGCTACGTGCGCGGCCTGACGGCCGACGACCTGGACCGGGTGGTCGACGAGGCGTGGGATCCCCCGGTCACCTTGGGCGTACGGCTGGTGAGCGTCATCGACGACGACGCCCAGCACGTGGGGCAGGCCGCGTACGTGCGCGGCCTGCTCCGTTAGCCGGCCGGGCGCCGCCCGGAGGCGATGGCGATGACCGAGCAGAGTGCCAGCCGTACGGCCGTGATCGTCTGTCAGGGGCGGGCGGTGGCGCATGAGCGGATCGCGAAGGGGCGGTTCGCCGATCCGACGGCGCTTCCGTTGCTGCGGCCCGACGAGCAGGAGCAGGTCTTTCGCGTACGGTCGGAGTCGCCGCCGAAGGGCATGAGCGAGCGGATGACGTACGAAATGATCAAAGCTGGCGCCACGTTGCTGGTCCCCCGCACGCTGGCCATCGACGACGCCGTCACCGAGCACGACGCGCCCCAGGTCGTGATCCTCGGGGCCGGCCTGGACGGCCGCGCGTGGCGGCTGCCGGCGTTGTCCGGAAAGACGACGTTCGAGGTCGACCAACCGGCCTCGCAGCGGGAGAAACGTGATCGCGCCACCGCGCTGCCGGCGGAGAGAGCGCCACGCTACGTGCCGGTCGACTTCGGCCAGGACAAGCTGTCCGACGCGCTCGCCGAGGCCGGCCACGACGCGACGATCCCGACCACCTGGGTCTGGGAGGGCGTCGTGCCGTATCTGACGCCGGACGAGGTCGAGACCACGGTCGCCGAGGTCGCCGCGCGCTCGGCCCCGCACAGCCGGCTGATCGTGAACTACCAGGCGCCCTCGGTGACCGGCGCGGTCGTGCGGCGGCTGCTCGGGCCGGTCCTCAAGCACAACCCGTGGGCGGCCGAGCCCTGGCGCTCGGCCTGGAGCCCCGAGGAGATGGCCGGCCTGCTCGCCCGCCACGGCTTCACCGTGCGCGCCGACAACGACCTGCTCACCACCGCCGCCGCGCTGGACATGCCCTCGGGGGTGCGGAGCAGCCAGCGCAACGGCCGGCTCGCGGTGGCCGAGAACTAGGCCGAGCCCCGTGCGGTCTCATCCTCTGCGCGGGATCCGCGCTGCCGCCGACGTGCCTAGGCTGAGCCCCAGGTGATCGTCCGGCATGGGGCGATCCGGGCGAGCCGGGGTATCCGATGGGATTCCAGGTCAACGACGCTGACCAGCAGGTGTCCACCGGACGGCTTCCCCCGTGGGCGGACGTCGAGGCGCTGACGCAGGCGGCGTACGAACGCAACCGCCTGGTGGGCGGCGGCGCGGTGGCCGACTACATCCCGGTGCTCGCCGAGGCCGATCCGGCATCGTTCGGGCTCGCGGTGGTCGAGGTCGGCGGCGGCGTCCACGATGCCGGCGACGCCGAGGTGCGTTTCTCGATCCAGTCCATCTCGAAGGCTTTCGTCTTCGCGCTGGTGTGCGACGCGATCGGGCACGACGCGGTACTCGATCGCGTCGGGGTGAACAACACCGGCCTGGCCTTCGACTCGGTGATGGCCATCGAGATCAACGCCGGGCATCCCATGAACCCCATGGTGAACGCGGGCGCGCTGGCGACGACCGCGCTGATCCCCGGCAGCACCTTCGACGAGCAGTGGAAATACCTCGCCGCCGGGCTGTCCCGGTTCGCCGGGCACGACCTCGAGGTGGATGACGTGGTCCGCCGGTCGGAGGCCCGGACCAACCAGCGCAACCACGCGATCGCCCGGCTGCTGGAGAGCTACGGGCGAATCTCCCTCGATCCGCTCGGCCTGGTCGATGTCTACACCAGGCAGTGCTCCCTGCTGGTGACCGCGCACGACCTCGCCGTGATGGGAGCGACGCTCGCCGACGGCGGCGTCAACCCGGTGACACGGGAGCGGGTCGTCTCGGCCGAGGTCGCCCGCGACACGCTGGCGATGCTCGCCGCGAGCGGCCTCTACGAGCGATCCGGGGAGTGGCTGTACGAGATCGGGCTGCCGGGCAAGTCGGGGGTCGCGGGCGGCCTCGTGACGATCTCGCCCGGCAAGGCCGGGATCGGCAGCTATTCACCGCTGCTCGACCCGGCCGGCAACAGCATCCGCGGGCAGCGCGCCGCCGCCTTCCTCTCCCGGAGCCTCGGGCTGAACATCTTCGCCTCCGCACCACCGGGATCCCGGTCGCCAGACCCTAGGCCGAAGCCGGCTCCGACAACGGCAGCGACACCTTGAACCTGGTGTCACCCGGCGTCGACTCCACGGAGATGTCGCCGCCGTGGCCGTTGACCACGATCCGGTAGGAGATGTCCAGACCCAGGCCGGTCCCCTCGCCCACCGGCTTGGTGGTGAAGAACGGCTCGAAGACGCGCTTCTTCAGCTCCGGCGGGATGCCCGGCCCGGTGTCCTCGATGGTGACCACCACGTTGTCGTCGTCGCGGGACGTGCGGATGGTCAGCGTGCCCACGCCGTTCATCGCCTGCACCGCGTTGTCGATGAGGTTCGTCCAGACCTGGTTCAGCTCGGCCGGGTGGGCCGGGATCTGCGGCAGCGACCGGTCGTACTCCTTGACCACCTTGACCCCGCTGCCGATCTTGTGGGTCAGCATCACCAGCGTGCTGTCCAGACCGCCGTGCACGTCGATCCACTGGTGCGCGGCGCGGTCCATCTGCGAGTACTGCTTGGCCGCGCTCACCAGCGACGACACCCGGCCGGTGGCGTCCTCGATGTCGCTCATCAGCTGCTCGGTCTCCAGCGCGTAGCCGATCCAGTGGATCGCCTGGTCGAGCAGTTCGGGGGAGCCGACCTTGGTCTCGATCTGGTTGAGGCACTCCAGGTCGAGTCCGCCCTGGGCGAAGACCGCGGCCAGGTCCCAGCCGCCGGTGACGTTGCGCTCCTCCATCCACTCGCCGAGCTCGTCCTCGCGGTCGGCGGTCTCCATGGCGGTCAGCGGCGCGGCCTTCGCGGCCCGCTCGATGACCTCCTCCTGGAGCTCGACCAGCGCCACCAGACGGTCCGGCGGCACCTTGCCGGCGGCGAGCATGCCCAGCTTGTGGCGCATGCCGGCGACCCGCTGGCGCAGCGAGGCGGTGGCCCGGGAGGCGGCCGCGGCCGGGTTGTTCAGCTCGTGCATGAGGCCTGCGGACAGGGCGCCGAGCGCGGCGAGCCGCTGCCGGGTGTTGATGGCCGCGGCCCGGTCCCGCATCCCGAGGGTGAGGCCCTCGAGCAGGTGGATCGCCATCGGGAACCACTCGCGCATGAGGTGGCCGAAGTCCGCGGCGGAGAGCACGAAGAAGTCGGAGTCGTCGAGCGCCCGCATGCTGGCCATGTAGCTGCGCGGGACGCCGTCGTCGCGCAGATATGCCTGGGTGGCGCCCATGTACACGCCGCGCTGCTCGGTGCGGGTGGTCTGGACGTCGTCCTGGCCGACCCGGCGGTACAGCGCGATGGTGCCGCTGAGCAGGACGAAGAACTGCTCCGCGGGATCACCCTCGCGGACCACCATGCCACCGGCCGGCATGTGCATGGTGCAGCCGTGCTCGGAGATCCACTGAAGCTGCTCATCGGTCAGCTTCTCGAACAGGAACAGTGTGCGCAGCTCGTCGGGTTTCAACCGGCCGGGTTCGCAGGGAACGAGCCGGACCTCGTCGGTGTCACTCATGGGTTACTGCCCCTCCAGGTAACGATGGACCAGCGTGACGGCCATCGCGCCCTCGCCGACCGCCGAGGCCACCCGTTTGACCGAGTTGGCCCGGACGTCGCCGGCGGCGAAGATGCCGGGAACACTGCACTCCAGGTAGAACGGATCGCGCTCCCGATCCCATCCCTTCGGACGTGATCCGTTCAACAGAAGATCGGGCCCGGTGTAGACGAAGCCGCGTTCGTCGCGGGCCACGGCGTCTCCCAACCAGTCCGTACGGGGTTCGGCGCCGATGAACACGAACAGTGCCCCGCACTCGACCGTGACCTCGTGGTTGTTCTTGCTGTCGCAGATGGTGATGGCCTGCAGGTGCCCGTCGCCCTGCGCGCGGATCACCTCGCACCGGGTGCGGACGTTGATGTTCGAAGTCCTGTTCAGCTGCTGGATCAGGTAGTACGACATCGACGATTCGAGCGCGTCGCCCCGTACGAGCAGAGTGACCGATTTGGCGTAGCGGGAGAAGAACAGCGCGGCCTGCCCGGCGGAGTTCGCGCCGCCGACGATGTAGACGTCCGCGCCCGCGCAGGCCGGCCCCTCGGTCGCCGCCGAGCCGTAGTAGACGCCCGAGCCGGTCAGCTCGGCGACGCCCTCCGCCGCCAGCGGGCGGTACGCGACGCCGGTCGCGAGCACCACGGCGTGCGCGGACACCTCCCCGCCGTCGGCGAACGTCAGCGTGCGGGCCGAGCCGTCCGGCCGCAGCCCGGTCACCTCGCGGGTGTTGAGCACCTCGGCGGAGAACTTGCCGGCCTGGCGGCGGGCCCGGTCGGTCAGCTGCGCGCCGGAGATGCCGTCGGGGAAGCCCAGGTAGTTCTCGATGCGCGAGCTCTGCCCGGCCTGGCCGCCCACCGCGGTGCGCTCGACCAGCAGCGTCCTGAGCCCCTCGGAGGCGCCGTAGACCGCGGCGCCGAGCCCGGCCGGGCCGCCGCCCACGATGATCAGGTCGTAGAAGTCGCGGCCGGGCGCGGTGGACAACCCGGCCGCCTCGGCCACCTCGGTGGTGGTCGGGTGCGCCAGCGCCCGCCCGTCCGCGGTCACCACCAGCGGGATCGACTCGGGACCCATGCCGGCCGCGTCGAGCAGGCGGCGGCCCTCCGGCTCGTCGGCGCCCAGCCACTTGTACGGCACCAGGTTGCGCGCCAGGAAGTCCCGGATCTGGTACGACGGCTCGCTCCACCGGTGCCCGACGACCCGGATGTCCTCCAGCTCGCGGTCGCCGGTCGCCTCCCAGGCGTCGAGCAGCGCGTCGATCACCGGGTAGAGCTTCTCCTCCGGCGGGTCCCACGGCTTGAGCAGGTAGTGGTCCACGTCGACCACGTTGATCGCCTGGATCGCCGCGTCGGTGTCGGCGTACGCGGTGAGCAGCGCCCGCCGCGCGTGGGGGAACAGGTCCATCGCCTGTTCCAGGAACTCGATGCCGTTCATCTGCGGCATCCGGTAGTCGGCCAGCATGACGGCGACGCGCGCGCCACGAAGCTTGATCTCGCGCAGCGCCTCGAGGGCCTCGGCGGCCGAGGAGGCGCGCAGGATGCGGTACTGCTCTCCGTACTTGCGGCGCAGGTCCCGGGCGATCGCCCGGGAGACCGAAGGGTCATCGTCGACGGTCAGGATCGCGGGGTGGCCCATGGGTTCTTACCTCAGCTTGTTGAGTTGGGGTCGGCCAGCAGGTCGGTGTACTCGGGGTGGCGGTCCAGGAATCCGATGACGAAGGGACAGGTGACGACGACGGGGGTCGCCCGGGTGCGGGCGTCGTCCAGGGCCGCGGAGGCGAGCCGGCTGGCCAGCCCCCGGCCGGAGAAGGACTGTTCGACCTCGGTGTGCATGAGCTCGATGTGCGAGGGATACCGGCGGTAGTGCAGCACGCCGGCCACCTCGCCGCCGATGAGCACCTCGTAGCGCTGGCGCTCGAAGCTGTCGACCACGGTCGCCTCGGACGAGTCGGGCACGCCGACCTGGGCGCTGCCCTCGACCCGCAGCTTGCGGCGGGCCCGCTCGTAGAACGACGTGTTGCCGAGCCGGATCACCTGGGCGGCGGCCGGGATCGGTTCGATGGTCAGCCGGTCGTCGGGGCCCGCGTAGCCCTCGATGATGCCGTCCACCTCAATGGCGAGTCGGCCGCTGGTGGGCAGCACGTCGAGTTCGAGTCGCTCCTGCAGGGCCAGCATCAGCGGCCGGTTGAACGAGGAGTGCGCGGCCGCGGCGGTGACGATCAGGCCCTCCACGTTGGGTGAGACGATCGGGCCGCCGGCCGAGAACGAATACGCCGTCGAACCGGTGGGGGTGGCCACGATGACCGCGTCGGCCGCGTAGTTGACGAAGTTCTTGCTCTCGACCGAGATGCCGACCGCGGCCAGGCCGTCGCCGGGCACCCGGACCAGAGCGATGTCGTTGAACGCCGAGACGTCCCTGCCGTCCGGCAGCAGCGTGCGGACGGCGGTGCGCGGCTCGATGGTGAACTTGTGCTCGTCGATCGCGGACAGCGCCTCCGGCAGGTCCGGCAGGTCCACCTCGGCGAGGAAGCCCAGCCGGCCCACGTTGACCCCGAGCACCGGCGTCTTGCGGCCCTCGACCAGCCGCATCGTGCGCAGCATGGTGCCGTCACCGCCGAGGCTGACCAGCAGGCCGGCCCGCTCGATCATCTCCTCCTGGCTGACCGCGACCGCCTCACAGTCGATCCGGGTGATCTCGTCGTGGAGGCCCAGCACGGTCACCCCGCGCCGTGCCGCCCAGGACACGATCGCGTCGATCGCCGCGCCGCAGTCGCGCCGCGGATGCAGCACCAACCCGACGACCTTGACCATGCCCATGCCATGTCCTCATCACTCGCTCGCGGACCACGGAAGTCACCAGCCTTGCACGACCCGGGCCGTGACCGCGAGCACAGGCGACGGAGCACACGTAGGTGCCGCGGGCAAGTCGGGCCGCCCCTCTCGCCCGCCGCCGGCCCAGGCGCCCATGCCCTGTCGCACCCGGTGCGCGGGGCCGACGATCTCGCCCGCGTCTGCGACCAGTGGTACTACCGCGGGACCCGGCCAAGGTGCAGCTGGTCGCCTGCGTCGACCTGGTGAGCTCCGGCGCCGAGGTGAAGAAGTGCAGCTACGCCGACCCGGAACCGGACAAGGTGTCGATGCGCCAGGCCACCTACCAGCTGCGGCTGTACGAGGTCGCCACCGGCCGGAAGCTGATGGAGTCGGTCACGGCACTTTCCGTGTGACCACCATTACGCTGCGGAATCATGCTGGCACGGGGGCCCTTGTGCTTCTTCGTGCGCGAGTCTGCCCCCACAGCTGACATCCTTCCCGCCATCGATTCCTTACCCGGGGACCCCGCTCCGGCGCAGCCGCTGTCCGCGGCGCGCCGCCTGCGGATGGCCCTCGTCCTCGGCTTCCTCTCCGCGCTCGGCCCGCTGACCATCGACATGTACCTGCCGTCGCTGCCCACGATCGCCGTCGATCTGCACGCAGGCGCGGCGGCCGTGCAGCTCACGCTGACCGGCACCCTGGTCGGCCTGGGCCTCGGGCAGCTGCTGGTCGGACCGCTCTCCGACGCGGTCGGGCGGCGGCTCCCGCTACTGGCCGGCGTCGCCGTGCACGTGCTGGCATCCGTCCTCTGCGTGCTCGCGCCGAACCTCACCACCCTCGGCACACTGCGCGTCCTGCAGGGCCTGGGCGCCGCCGCGGCCGCCGTGGTCGCCATGGCCGTGGTGCGTGACCTCTTCTCCGGGCTGGCCGCCGCGAAGCTGCTCTCCCGCCTGATGCTGGTCATCGGGGTGGCGCCGATCCTGGCCCCGACGATCGGCGGCCTGGTGCTGAACTGGAGCTCGTGGCGCGGCGTCTTCGTGGTGCTCACCGTGGTCGGCGTCGCGATCATGACGGCGACCGCGCTGTCCCTGCCCGAGACGCTGCCGCGGGACCGGCGGCGCAGCGGCGGCGTGGCCGGCACGGTCCGCGACTACGGCCGGTTGTTCACCGATCGCGTCTACGTCGGGCTGATCCTGGTCGGCGGCCTGGCGATGGCGGCCCTGTTCGCCTACGTGAGCGGCTCCTCCTTCGTCTTCCAGGAGGAGTTCGGGATGAGCGAGCAACAGTTCGCGTACGTCTTCGCCGGAGGGGCCGTCGGACTGATCGCGGCCACCCAGCTCAACGTGCGGTTGCTGCGCCGCTTCCCGCCGCAGCACATCCTGGCCGTGGCGCTGCTGGCCGGCCTGGTCGCCGGCGGTGTGCTGCTGGCCGACGCGCAGACCGGGTTCGGCGGCCTGGCCGGCATCCTGATCCCGCTCTGGGCGGCGCTGGCCACGGTCGGCCTGGCGATGCCGAACGCGCCGGCATTGGCGCTGTCCCGGCACGGCGAGGCGGCCGGCACCGCGGCGGCCCTGCTCGGCGCGACCCAGTTCGGCGTGGGCGCTCTCGCGGCTCCGCTGGTCGGCGCGTTCGGTGTCGGTGCGAACGCCATGGCCGCGGTGGTGGTGCTCGGCATGCTCGCCGCGAACGTCGTGCTGTGGCTGGTGGTGCGCCCCCGGCAGCTCCCCGCCGACACGACCGCCCCCGCGGTGGCCGTGGCCCATTGATCAAGCCGTTGACCAGGCGTTTCACAGAATCGCCGGGTACACATGATCCAATGACACGGGGCAGACAGGTCACACTCGCGGCGGCGCTGGCCGTTCTGGTCGTTCTCGGCACGGTCGTCCTGATGCTGACCCGCCGCTCCGCCACCCGCGAACCCGCTGCGGAGCCCGCCGCCGGCTCCCCCGCCGCCGCCTCCTCCGCCTCCGGCTGCTCTCCGACCGCCTCCCGCGCGGGGACAAAATGTGATGAGACGGGCGGCTGGGTGGGGACCTGGGCGGCGGCCATGCAGCCGGGTGAAACCGTCTTCCGGCGCCAGACCCTGCGACAGATCGTCCACACCAGCGTCGGCGGCTCGCAGGTCCGGGTGCGGATCACCAATCTGTACGGCGCCGGGGCGCTCGCCGTGGGCAGCGCGCACGTCGCCGTGGACGCCGGGGACGGGAAGATCAGGAAAAGTACCGATCGGGTGGTGACCTTCGGCGGCGCCGGCACGGCCGGCATCCCGGCCGGCGGGTCGATCACCAGCGATCCGGTCGCGTTCGCGGTGCCCGCCGACGGTGACCTGACGATCAGTCTCTACCTGCCGGAGGACACCGGGCCGGCCACCCAGCACGTCTTCGCCAACCGGAACAACTATGTCGCCGCCGGGGACCAGAGCGGCGCGGCCCGGCTCAGCGGCGCGCGCAGAAGCACCTCCTACTCGTTCCTGACCGGCGTGGACGTGCTCAACCCGGCGGCCACCGGGGCGGTCGTGACGCTCGGAGCCTCGATCACCGACGGCGTCGGGTCGACGTTCGGCACCGACGGCCGCTGGCCCGACCTGCTGTCGCGGCGGCTGAGCGGCGGGGGCCGTACGGTCGGGGTCCTCAATGCCGGCATCAGCGGCAACGAGCTGATGAAGGACAGCAACGGCGAAAGCGCCCTGAAACGCTTCGACCGCGACGTTCTCGCCCAGCCCGGGGTCCGCTGGGTGATCTTCTCGGACGATCCGCTGAACGATCTCGGCGGCGCGGACCCGCCCCCGGCCACCCGGTTGATCGATTCGATGCGGCAGCTGATCGGCCGCGCCCACGCCGCCGGGATCGCGTTCTACTGCTCGACGCTGACGCCGTTCGAGGGCGCCGACTACTGGACCGAGCGCGGCCAGAGCGGACGGGACCAGATCAACGCCTTCATCCGCAGCGGTTCGAGCGGCTGCGACGGTGTGATCGACCAGGACGGCGCGACGCATGACCCGGACGGCCCGGCGCGCTACCGGGAAGACGTCGACTCGGGCGATCACCTGCACCCGAACGACCGAGGCATGCGGGCCGTCGCGGATGCCGTGAACCTCGGCCTCTTCGGCTGACTCTCGGCGTGGGCCTCGTCACGGATTGACGAGAGTGCGCAATGGTCAAAGACTTCGACCATGCGCGACAGCTCTCGCCGGTGGGCGTGGCTCGGTGTCCTGATCACCGGCCTGGTTCTCTATGTCATCGTGCTGCGGACTCTGATCCACACGCAGAACCCCAACTTCGTCCCGTCGCTGATCCTGCTGGGCGCGACGGTGGTTCCCCTGGCCTTCCTCACCTTCGCCCGGGCCCGCACCGGGCGCTGGCAGGTTCCGGGTGCGGCGTTGGTCGTCGCGGCCTTCTTCGGCGGCGTGATCGGTACGGTCGTGGCCGGCACCCTCGAATACAACACGCTGCGCGGTCTGGGGATGCTCCCGATGATCCTGGTCGCGATCATCGAGGAGAGCGCCAAGCTGATCGTCCCGGTGATCCTCCTCTTCACGATCATGGCCCGGCACGAGCGCCGGCTGCCGTCCGACGGCCTGGTCATCGGGGTCGCCTCCGGCATGGGCTTCGCCGCGCTGGAGACGATGGGCTACGCGTTCACCGCACTGATCTCGTCGAACGGCAACATCGGCGCGGTCGAGGAGACGCTGTTCGTGCGCGGGCTGACCTCACCGGCCGGGCACACCGCGTGGACCGGCCTGACCGCCGGCGCGCTGTGGGCGATGATCGCCACCCCGACCGGCAAGCACGTCGTCGAGTTCATCGCCACCTTCATCGGCGCGGTCGTCCTGCACACCGCCTGGGACACGTTCCAGGGCCTGGTGGCGTTCATCATCCTCGCCGTGATCAGCCTCGGCTGGCTGTTCCTGGCGCTGCGCCGCTACCGCGCGTTCGCCGACCACGACCTGACCCTGCAACGACCACTGACCGTCTGACCGCGTGCGCAGCCCCCGACCCAGCGCATTTTGACGCCGCTGGACATCGCCGCGGTGGTCGCCACCGGCCTCGGCGCCTCGACCGTCGGGGCCGCCGAGCCGGCCGGCGACGCCGGCGTCACGGAGAAACCGCTCGCCGCGCTGCGGTCGAGGCCCGGGTGGCGCAAGGCCGTGAGCCCGAGCCATCGGCCGGGGTCTCGACTCGCAGAGCGGGGCGGTCTTGCCGACGGTGTTCGCCGCACACCGCCGACTGGCCCGCGACTACGAACGCCACCCGCAGGTCTCCGACGCACTCATCCGATGGGCCGCCATCAACGCATGCTCCGCCGGATCACCCGCGGTCAACCCGCCCGGCGCCAACTCCGCCGCACCTTCACCCGGACCTGATCAACACCTCAAACACTCAGTGAGGTTCAGCGCGCATCCGGATCTTGATGTTGTCCGGGCCGTGGCGTTGGGTCTCGTGGAAGCCGAGCCGTTGGTAGAGGGCGTGGGCCCGGTGGTTGACGGTCAGGACGTCCAGCTCCACGGCTTGGCCACGGTCGGCGGCCTCGCGCAGCAGCCGGCCTATGAGCCGGCTGCCGATGCCGTGGCCTTGGAAGTCGGGGTGGATCTCGATGCGGCCGAGGTAGATCTGGTCGGGTCGGTAGTCGACAATCAGCAGCCCGGCGTCGTGACCGTCGACCGTGATGATCCGAGTGTGGTCGGGGTTGAAGCCGCGGTGGTGGAATGCCTGCTGGTCGGCTTCGTCCCAGCCCCAGATCGCCTCGACATAACCGCGCATCGCGGCCCGGTGCAGCTGGTAGCAGCGGTCGCTGTCGGCGTGGGTGGCCGGCCGCAGGCCGATACTGGTCATGCCGCGTGCCCGGGTCGTTCGACCAGCTGACCCCCGGCGAACACGGCGCCGGCGCGGATCACCGTGGCCGACTGCGGTGCGGTGACCGTCCGCCACCCCTGCCGCGCGGCTTCGATCGCCTTGTACGCCATCGCGGGTCTGACGACGCGGGCATGCTCACGGTCCTCATCGCTCGACGACCCGCCCCACACGTCCGGGTCCGAGGCCGCTGGCATGGGCTCGTCGAGGTCGACCAGGGTCACGAGCGCACCCCTCCCCACCTGTTTGACACGGCGCAAACGGCGCCGCAGGCGCTCGACTGCCACGGCACGAACCGCAGCGGCTCTGACTGTAGCTGTGGCTGCGCGCACCCGGGAACCGGTCCGAAGTGGACAACCGCCGGCATGTTCGGATACCTCGCCTGCGTCTCGATCCGCGCGCGGAGACCGGCGGAATCGAATTACCTTCGGGACTGTCGGCGGTACTGGCCGGGCGCCAAGCCGTGCTCCCGTTTGAACGCTTTGGCGAAGGCGAATTCCGAGCCGTATCCGGCGTCCTGGGCTATAGCCTGCACCGATTTTCCGCTGTCGCGCAGCAGTCGCGCTGCCAGGGTCATCCGCCACCAGGTCAGGTAGCCGAGCGGCGGTTTGCCGACCAGTGCGGTGAACCGGCGGGAGAAGGCCGCCCGCGACAGCCCGGCCGTCGCGCCCAGCGCTTCGACCGTCCACTGCCGGGCAGGTTCCTGATGGATGTGGCGCAATGCCGTGGTGATCGCGGAATCGTCCAGCGCCGCAGCCCATCCGGCCGACGGACCGCCTTCGGTCTGCTTGGCGAGCCAGGCCCGCAGGATATAGAGCAGCATCATGTCCAGCAGCGCCGAGACGACGGCTTCGGTTCCGTGATCGGGGTTGGCGATCTCGTCGCCGAGCAGGTTCACAGCAACGTGCAGCGGCGAGCGGTGGCCGAGGCGAGCCGGCAGATGTATCACCTCGGGCAACTCCTGGAACAGCGGATGCGGCCGGGTCTGGTCAAGCGTGTAGGCGCCGCACAACAAGATCGTGGCCGCACCCTCGCCTTCGTCGGCGCTGGACGCCACCTCCGGCAGGGCGGCCGAGGGAGCGCCCGCCAGTGGCCTGGAGAGGCTATCGGCCAAAGCGTGCCCACAGCCGTGCGGCAGGCACACCACATCACCGGCACCCAGCGGGATCGGCGCGCCCTTCGACGGGATCAGCCAGCACGTCCCTTCCAGCACAACGTGAAAGCCGGCTCCGGAGAACGACTCGGCCCGCACCGCCCACGGGACACGCTTGCGGATCTCGGCGGAATGTGGGCGCCCCGTGCGCATGACGCGGATGGCGTCACTGAGTACATCCATCTCCAGATCGTATTGCCTGATGTGACTGCGCGAGACGATCAGACATAGAAGGAAGACCGTGAGCCATGGAAAGCGGTCCTTGGCGTCCATACGGTCGATGCAGTCAACCGATCCATTCGTCTATCACCGAGGGCAGGACATGAACCACTACACCGCCGTCGCGACCGCCACCGGCCGCGACGGCCGCGCCTTCAGCTCGGACGGCAAGCTGGACGTCACGCTCGCGCGCCAGAAGGAACTGGGCGGCACCGGCGACGGCACCAACCCCGAGCAGCTGTTCGCGGCCGGCTACGCCGCCTGTTTCGCCACCTCCATGCAGCTGGTGGCACAGAAGAAGAAGATCGACGTCTCCGGCATGTCGGTCACCGCCGAGGTCGGCCTCGTCCCGAACGGGCAGGGCGGCTTCCGTCTCGAAGTGGCCCTGCGGACGAACCTGCCGGACCATCTTCCCCGGGAAGCCGGCCGCGAACTGATCCAGGCCACCCACCAGGTATGCCCGTACTCCCACGCCACACGCGGCAACATCCCGGTCCAACTGCTCGCCGGTTAACCGCCAACCGTCGAACGCGCTGGTCCTCCGGGGCGGTGCGGGCATTGGGCGGCAACCTCCCTCGCGCCGAAGGGCCGCCCGCAAGAACAGCTGAGACGCGGGGTCTGTCAGCGGCGGACGGCCAGGGCGAGGAAGTGGTCGTCCGGGTCCTCGTAGTGGGTCATCTGCCAACCGGCGCCGGCCAGCAGGTCCGCCAGGATCGGACGGTTCAGCGGCTCGCCGGCGCCGAGGGTGCGGCCGTGGCGGGCCGCCAGCGCCGCCCGGCCGGACGGGTGGAACAGGACCAGGCGGGCGCCGGCGCGGGCGATCCGAGCCAGCTCGGCCAGGCCCGCGGCCGCGTCGGGCAGGTGCTGGAGCAGGCCGGCCGCGAAGACCACGTCCGCCACCGAGCCGGCGATCGGCAGGTGGTGGGCGTCGCCCATGAGCAGGGTCGCGGCGGCGTCGCGGCCCTTGCGGCGGGCCTCCGCCAGCATGCGCGGGGTCAGGTCCAGGCCGATCACCCGGCCGCCCGGTGCGGCCGCCGCGGCCAGCACCGGGAGCGCGCGTCCGGTGCCGCAGCCGACGTCGATCACCGTCTCGCCGGGCGACAGTCCAGCCGCCTCGACGGCACGACCGTACGCGGGAAGGTCCTCGCCGAATTTGTCGTCCCAGGCCTCGGCACGGATCTCGAAGAACGCGCGGCTCTCGGCCAGGTACCACTGCTCGGGCGCGGCGAGCCGCGGATGCACGTGCCGGATCACCGGCCATCGGGGATCCTGGTGGTCGATCACCACCTGGGCGCGCCTCTCCCCCTCGCCGAGCCGGCCGCGCGGACCGGTGCGCAGGTGGACGATCACGTGATCGGCGGCCGGTTCCAGCACGTCGAGCGCCGAGTCGCGGGCGCCGCCGGGGAAACCGGTCAGGCCGACCACGGCGTCCACCGCCCAGGCCCGGGCCGACGGCGGGAACGCGGCGGCCAGCCGGGCGGCGAAAGCCGCGGCCGCGCCGTGGTCGCCCCCGTCCACGATCACCGTGAGCGGGGCATGCGGCGCGAGCACCTCGACGAGAAACGAGGTGACCTCCGCTGTCCGGTCCGGCACCTCCCCAGCATGCCGGTGCGAGCCCGGAAAGGGCAACGGGTGCGCAGCTGCGAGGCAGAACACATGCCATTCGTGGCAGCTGCGGCCCTAGGGTGAGATCGTGACGACGTACCGCATGGGCGAGGCGGCGGAGCTGCTCGGGGTCAGCGTGGACACCGTGCGCCGCTGGATCGACGCGGGCCGGCTGGCGGCCGCGCGCGACGATCACGGGCATCGCACGATCGGGGGCGCCGACCTCGCCGGGTTCGCCCGGTCGCTGGCCGACGAGCCGGATCCCGGCTCCCGCCGCTCGTCGGCCCGCAATCGCCTGCGCGGCATCGTCACCGCGATCACCCGCGACGCCGTGATGGCGCAGGTCGACATCCAGGCCGGCCCGTTCCGGGTGGTCTCGCTGATGAGCAGCGAGGCGGTCGGCGAGCTGGGACTGGAGGTCGGGTCCACCGCCATCGCCGTGATCAAGTCGACCACCGTCGTGGTGGAGCGAGGGGACGACTGATGAACAAGGTCGTGGCCGGTCTGGCGATCGCCGCCGTGGTGGCGACCGCGGCCTGCGGCGATGACCGAGGCGGCGCACCGGAGGCAGCCGGGCAGGGAATCTCCGGGAGGCTGACCGTCCTGGCGGCGGCGTCGCTCACCGGGTCGTTCGACCGGATCGGCCACGACTTCGAGGCCGGCCACCCCGGCGTGGAGGTGACCTTCTCGTACGGGGGAAGCTCCGGCCTGGCCCAGCAGATCACCGCGGGCGCGCCCGCCGACGTGTTCGCCGCCGCCAGCCCGGCCACCATGAAGGCCGTGACCGACGCCGGCGAGGCCGACGGCGAGCCCGTGGTCTTCGTGCGGAACCAGCTGGTCATCGCCGTGCCCACGGGCAACCCGGGCGGCGTCCGGACCCTGGCCGATCTCACCCGGCCGGGCGTCAAGGTCGCGCTCTGCGCCGAGCAGGTGCCGTGCGGCGCGGCCGCGAAGAAGGCCCTGGCCGCGGCGAATGTCCGGCTCACCCCGGTGACCCAGGAGCAGGACGTCAAGGCGGCCCTGTCCAAGGTGCGGCTGGGCGAGGTGGACGCGGCCCTGGTCTACCGCACCGACACGAGGGCGGCGGCCGGCGACGTCGAGGGCATCGAGTTCCCCGAGTCGGCCGGCGCGGTCAACGACTACCTCATCGTCGCGCTGAAGAACGCGGGCAACCCGGCGGCCGCGGCCGCGTTCGTCGCGTTCGTGCGCGGTGGACCCGCCCTGACGGTGCTCACCGACGCAGGGTTTCAGAAGCCCTGAGACGCCCGTCCGGAAAGATCCCACCGGCCCTGGCGATCCCCGCGATCGCCGGGCTGGCCTTTCTCGTGCTCCCGCTGGCCGGCCTGCTGATCCGGGCGCCGTGGCCGACCCTGCCGCAGCGGCTGACCGAGCCGGGCATCCTGGCCGCGTTGCGCCTGTCGTTGCTGACGGCGACCCTCGCCACCGTGGTCTGCCTGGTCCTCGGGGTGCCGCTGGCCTGGCTGCTGGCGCGCGTCGAGTTCCCCGGCCGGCGGTTCGTGCGCGCGCTGGTCACCGTGCCGCTGGTGCTGCCGCCGGTGGTCGGTGGCGTCGCGCTGCTGCTGGTGTTCGGCCGGCGGGGGCTGGTCGGCGAGTGGCTCGACTCGGCGTTCGGGGTGACACTGCCGTTCACCACGGCCGGGGTGGTGCTCGCCGAGGCGTTCGTGGCGATGCCGTTCCTGGTGATCAGCGTGGAGGGGGCGTTGCGCGGGGCGGACCCCCGGTACGAGGAGGCGGCGGCCACGTTGGGCGCGACCCGGTGGACCGCGTTCCGGCGGGTCACGTTGCCGCTGATCGGGCCCGGCGTGGCGGCCGGTGCGGTGCTCTGCTGGGCGCGGGCGCTGGGTGAGTTCGGGGCGACGATCACGTTTGCCGGCAACTTCCCCGGCCGTACGCAAACCATGCCTCTCGCCGTCTATCTCGCCCTGGAGCAGGACGTGGACGCCGCCATCGTGCTCAGCCTGGTGCTGCTCGTGGTGTCGGTGGCGATCCTGGCGGCGCTGCGGGACAGGTGGGTGTCGCCATGAGCCTGGACGCGCGGATCGTGGTGCGGCGGGTGGGATTCACCCTCGACGTCACGCTGACCGCCCAGCCCGGCGAGGTGGTGGCGCTGCTCGGGCCGAACGGTGCGGGCAAGACCACCGCGTTGCGGGCGCTGGCCGGGCTGGTCCCGCTCGCCGACGGGCACGTCACGCTGGACGGCGCCCGGCTCGACGACGAGCCGCCCGAGCGGCGCCGCATCGGCGTGGTGTTCCAGGACTATCTGCTGTTCCCGCATCTCACCGCGCTGGACAACGTCGCGTTCGGCCCGCGCTGCCGGCACGTCCCGCGCCGGCAGGCCCGGGAACAGGCTCGGTCCTGGCTCGACCGGGTCGGGCTTGCGGATCATGTACGGAAGAAGCCGCGCCAGCTGTCCGGCGGCCAGGCCCAGCGGGTGGCCCTTGCCCGGGCGCTGGCCGCCGAGCCGAAACTGCTGCTGCTGGACGAGCCGCTGGCCGCGCTCGACGCCCGCACCCGGCTGGACACCCGGGCCCGGTTGCGCGGTCACCTGTCGTCGTTCGCCGGCGCGACCGTGCTGGTCACCCACGACCCGCTGGACGCGCTGATGCTGGCCGACCGGCTGGTGATCATCGAGGACGGCCGGATCGTGCAGACCGGCGACGCCGCGACGATCACCGCCCGGCCGCGGACCGACTACGTGGCCCGCCTGGTCGGCCTGAACCTGTACCGGGGGCGCGCCACCGGCACGTCGGTGACGCTGCCGGACGGGTTCGTGCTGGTCACCGCGAGCCCGGTGGACGGGGACGTGTTCGTGGCGTTCCCGCCGTCCGCGGTCGCGTTGTACGCCACCCGGCCGTCGGGCAGCCCGCGCAACACCTGGCAGGCGACGGTCACGGCGGTGGCCCGGCACGGCGACGCGCTACGGGTCGAGCTGGCCGGCCCGCTGCCGGTCGCGGCCGACGTCACCCCGGCCGCCGCGGTGCAGCTCGGCCTGGAACCGGGACGCGTGCTCTGGGCGTCGCTGAAAGCGACGGAGGCCACTGCCTACCCCGCCTGATCCGTTCCGCGGCTAGCGTCTTCGTCATGGACGCACTCGAGCTGACCGACTACCGCGCCGCCGTCGCCCGGATGTACCTCGAGGACACCGGCCTCAAGGAGTTCCGTGCCCGGCGTGACGTGCTGTTCGGCACCCACCCGCAGTCCGCCATCCCGGCCGCCGAGCGGGCCGCGTTCACCGGCCTGCGGTACTTCCCGCCGAACGACGAGGCGATCGCCGAGGTGACGTTGCGCCCGGCGGACGGCGAGATCGACATCGACACCGGCGGCGAGGACGGCGTCGTGCACTACCGGCGGGCCGGGATCCTGGAAACGCCGTACGGGGAGTTGTCGCTCTGGTGGATCAGCGCCTACGGCGGCGGTCTGTTCCTGCCGGTGCGCGACGGGACGGCGGGCAAGGGTTCGTACGGCGGGGGCCGCTACCTGACCGACACGGTGAAGGGCACGCACGGCCGGGGGGTCGTGCCGCTCGGGGACGGGCGCGTGCGGCTCGACTTCAACTACCTCTACAACCCCTCCTGCGCGTACGACGACGCGTGGCTCTGCCCGCTGGCCCCGCCGGAGAACCAGGTGGCCGCGCCGATCGAGGCCGGGGAGCTCACCTACCACTGAGCCCGGCGCGCTCCGACCACGACTGGATGCCGGAGAGATTGACCTCGCCGCCGGCCAGCACCGCCCGGTGGGTGGCCCGGGCCAGCGGCTCGCCCCACCGCGACCGCGGCCCGCCGTACTCGGCGACCGGCCCGCTGGGCGGGCAGACCACACAGACCGCGTCGGTGGCCGTCCCGGTGGCGGCGAGTCCCAGATCCCGTACGGCCTGCGTCTTCGCCTCGGTGATCGTGGCGACCGCGTTGACCAGCGCTGCCGCGCTGAGCCGCTCCGGCACCCACGCCACCACGTTGATCGTCCCCACGTGCCCACCCTCGTGCGGGGATTCCGGCCGCCCCTGGTGGCGGGAATCCCCGCACGATGCGGGGGCGGCCTGGATGGGAGCGCCCAGGCCTACCGTCGCCCACAGGCGGACGCCGTCCTGCTCCGCCGAGACCACGTCGGCGACGTCCACGCCGGTCATCAGGCCCACGCCGGGACCGCGCAGGTCGAGGCCGGCCGCGATCTCGGCGAGGTGGGCGGCCGGATCGGGGCGGTCGTAGGACATCGGGACGGTCGCGTTGACCATCCAGGCGCAGGGGCCGATGCCACCGCCCAGCACGGCCGACGAGATCGCCAGCGCCGGCGCCGCCAGGCGCCACACGAGCAGTGGCACCTGGCGGTCGTCCTCGATGCGGTGGGTCAGCTGCGGTTCGGAGAGCACGCGCTCATTAAAGCGGTCACGCCCGGCAGCGCGGCGCCGGCCAGGAACGCCGGGCCGGTGCGCGCCCCGTCGACGATCGTGCCGGCCAGGGTCGCCCGGCCGCGTACCCGGCGTTGTCGGCCTAGGTGACCCACGTGCCGGCCTCGGTGCACTCGGCGGGGGCGACCACGTCGTCCGCGGTCGGGTAGGCGACCACGAGAAGGGCGCGGTGGGCGATGCCGGTGGAGGTGCCGGCGACCACGATCACGGCCAGCAGACCGCACAGCCGGGCCTTGGCGCGCAGGGTGATCGAGGCCAGAGCGTGCGGACAGCACGGTAACTCCCCACGCCGGTGGCGTGGCGTCGTCGGCTCGGTGCTTCGCCGATCGCCTAATGCCGCGCGGGAGTCATGCCCGGCACCTCACCGTCACTTCCACTCCGGCGCGAGGACGGCCCAGATCTCGGTGTCGTGCCGGACGCCCTTCCACGGGTACGACTGGCGCATCGTGCCGTCCCGGGTCATGCCGAGCCGACGGGCCACATTGGAGCTCGCCACGTTGTCCGTGCGGCAGTGCCACTCGACGCGGTGCAGGCCGCGGGTGACCAGCGCCCAGTCGATGAGCAGCCGGACCGCCGCGGTGATCAGGCCACGGCCGGTCGCCGCCGGTTCCAGCCAGCAGCCGACCTCGCAGTTGCCGGAAGCGACGTCGAAGCCGACGAACATGGTGCCGCCGACGAGCACGCCGTCGAGCCAGATGCCGTAGATGCGGCCCTCGTCGCGGGCCTGCTTGTCGGCGTACCGCTGCAGGGTCCGGCGGGCCGAGTCCAGGTCGGTGCTGACGCTCGCCCACGGGATCCAGGGATCGACGGTCGCGCGGGCGCGGTCCATGTGCGCGAGGAATTCGTCCGCCTGCCACGGCTCCAGCGGGCGCAGCTCGGCGCCGCCGCCCAGATCGACCTTGTACATCCGGGCAGCGTAGCCGCGAACCCGTCATCGGTCGGCTGAATTTCTTCGCCGGTAGGTCAGAGCACCCCGAGCTGATTTACGCACATCGATCGAACGGTGGTCGAGCACGAGAACGACGGCGACGGCGTCGTCTGCTTTCCGTCGGCGTCCACATCGGAGTCTCCGAGCGTTACCAGCTCATCGCCATCCTCGCGGACGGCGGCAGGTGGGCGCAGCGCGCGCGAACACCACCCTGTTCGCACAGCGCGGCGGCGGCCTTGACGGAAGCCGCCCGAACCCTCCCCGGAACCACTTCCGCGGGCGGCGACAGCGGCGAGCGAGGGACCGATGTCAAACATTTTTGACACGAGGTTCTACCGTGAGCGCATGACCAGCGAAGAGAAACGGGCCTGGGTCCTCGGGCCGGTCAGTGTCGTGGCCTGCGTGAGCTATCTCGCGGCGGTCCTCGGCGGCGGCGTCCCCTACGTCGCGGCGATGCTCTGGTCCGTCGGGGGTGCCGTCGTCGTCAGCATCGTGCTGCACATCGCCCTCACCGTCCGGAGCCCGCGCGAGCCCAAGGACGAGCGGGATCGCGAGATCGCGCGCTTCGGCGACCACGTCGGCGGCTCCACGATCACCGCCGGCGGCGTGGTGGCGCTGGCCCTCGCGCTGTTCGAGGTGCGCTCGTCGTGGATCGCCAACGTGCTCTACCTCGGCTTCGTGCTCTCGGCGGTCCTCGGCTCGACCGCGAGGATCGTCGCCTATCGGTACGGGCTGCCCCGGCGGCACGCATGGTGAAGCCGACCCGGATCACCAACCGGATCCGGGTGCTTCGGCAGGCGTCGGACGACATGACCCAGGCCGAGCTGGCCCGGCGGCTCGGCATCACCCGGCAGACCGTCATCGCCATCGAGCAGGGGCGGTACTCGCCCTCGCTCGAGGTGGCGTTCCAGATCGCCCGGATCTTCCGGGTGCCCCTCGACGAAGTGTTCGGATACCCGGACGAAGGAGACAACGCGTGAAGGCCGTCGTGCAGGACGTGTACGGGGATGCCGGCGTGCTGCGGCTCGCGGAGATCGACGAACCGGCCCTCGCCGAGGATGAGGTGCTGGTCCGGGTCTGCGCGGCCGGGGTGGACCGGGGCGTGTGGCACCACCTGACCGGGATGCCGCTGGTGGCCCGGCTCGGGTCCGGGTTGCGCCGGCCGAGGACCGCGGTGCGCGGGGCGGAGATGAGCGGGGTCGTCGAGCGGATCGGCGAGCGGGTCACGGCGTACGCGGTCGGGGACGAGGTTTTCGGGATCGGTGAGGGGACGTTCGCGGAGAAGACGCGCGCCAAGGTCACCAAGATCGCCAGGAAGCCGTCCGGCATCTCGCACGAGCAGGCGGCGGCCTGCCCGATCTCGGCCGTCACCGCGCTGCACGCTGTCCGCGAAGCCCGCCTCGCGCCCGGCCTGCGGGTGCTGATCCTCGGAGCGGGCGGCGGGGTCGGCACCTTCGCCGTGCAGCTGGCCCGACACCGGGGGGCCGAGGTCACCGGTGTGGCCCGGGACGCCAAGAGCGACCTCGTACGCGGCCTGGGCGCGGGCCTCGAGGTCTGCGGGCGGTACGACGCCATCATCGACACCGCCGGACGACGGCCGCTGCGCACCCTGCGCGCGCACCTCACCCCGAACGGCACCGCGGTGCTGGTCGGCGGGGAGGGCGGGCCCGGCCGCCTGCTGCAGGGCTTCGACCGCCAGATGCGGGCCGTGTCGCTGTCGCCGCTCATCGGGCAACGGCTGGTGTCGCTGATGTCGATCACGAAGCGTGAGGAGCTGGACACCATCGCCGGGCTTCTCGCCGACGGGTCGGTCACACCCGTACTCGATCGGGTGTTCCCGCTGGCGGACACCGCCGCGGCCCTGGATTACCTGGCCACCGGCGAGGTTCGTGGGAAAGTGGTGGTGACGCTCCTCTGATCGATGAACCGAACCCGCGCGGTCGCCGTGTACCTGATGGTAGGAAAGCCACGGCGGTTAGGAACTCTCAGTGACAACACGGAAACAACTACGCCGTGTCGGCGGCGTAGTGGTGACCACGCTCGCGAGCCTGCTGGTCTTTCTCGAGCTCGTCCTGCCCGACCAGATCACCCGGCTGCCACCCGGCAATCCGGTGGTGAACGCGCTGGTCCGGATCCCCCTCGAGGCGCTCGTCGCGGTCGCCGTCCTGCTCGTGCTGCGCGGGCGCGCGCGCATGATCGTGGCCTCGGTCCTCGGCTTCGCGCTCGGCCTGCTCACCGTGGTGAAGCTGGTCGACATGGGGTTCTTCGCGGTGCTCGCCCGCGAGTTCGACCCGGTCAACGACTGGGTCCTGTTCAGCGACGGCTACCGCTTCCTGGAGGGCTCGTTCGGCAAGGCGGGCGCGATCGGCGTCGCCGCCGCGGCCATCCTGCTCTCCGCCGCGCTCGTCACGTTCACGACCCTCGCCGTACGCAGACTGACCCGCATCCTCGCCGCCCACGCCGAACCGACCCGGCACACCGTCTTCGCGCTGAGCAGCGCCTGGGTGGTGCTGACCGTGCTGGGCGTGCAGATCGTCGGCGGCATCCCGGTCGCCTCCCAGGCGGCCGCCGACCTGGCCCGCGACACCGCGCTCAAGGTGCCGCAGGACATCCAGGACCGTAAGCGCTTCGAGGCCGAGGTGCAGGTCGACGCGTACCGGAACCTGCCGGACGACCAGCTGCTCACCGCGCTGCGCGGCAAGGACGTGATCGTCGGTTTCGTGGAGAGCTACGGCCGGGACGCGGTGGAGAACCCCGAGTTCAACGGCCAGGTGCTCGATCAGCTGCGCGCCGACCAGGACAAGCTCAAGGCAAAGGGCTTCGCCGCCAGGACCGGCTTCCTGACCTCCTCCACGGCGGGCGGCGGCAGCTGGCTCGCCCACTCCACCTTCCTCACCGGCCTCTGGATCGACAGCCAGCAGCGCTACCGCAGCGTCGTCTCCAGCGATCGGCTCACGCTCACCAGGGCCTTCGGCAGGGCGGGTTTCCGTACGGTCGGAGTCGAGCCCGGCGTCACGTACGCGTGGCCGGAGGGACAGTTCTACGGCTACGACCAGGTGTGGGACTCGCACACGCTGGGCTACCACGGGCCGACGATGAGCTGGTCGCCGATGCCCGACCAGTTCGTCATGCAGCGCTTCCAGGAGCTCGAGTACAGCAAGAGGCGCGGCCCGCTGCTGGCCGAGATCACGCTGACGTCCAGCCACACGCCGTGGAACCCGATCCCGCAGACGCTGCCGTGGGAGCAGGTGGGCGACGGTTCGGTGTACGGGCCGATGACCGCCGGCGCGCAGAGCACCCAGGCGCTCTGGAAGGACGGGCACAAGGTCAAGGAGGCGTACGCGAAGTCGATCGCCTACTCGGTGGACAGCCTGATCTCGTACGTCCAGAAGTACGGCGACGACAACCTGGTCATGGTGTTCCTCGGCGACCACCAGCCGGCCTCGGTCGTGGTGGGGCAGAACGCCAGCAAGGACGTGCCGATCTCGATCGTCGCGAAGGACCCGAAGGTGCTCGACCGGATCAAGAGCTGGGGCTGGACCGACGGCCTGACCCCGGCCCACGACGCGCCGGTCTGGCCGATGAACGAGTTCCGCGACCGGTTCCTCAAGGCCTACAGCCCGGGGGGCGAGCCGCACTGAGCCGCCGAGGCAGGTGCGCCGGGCGAGACGGCCCGGCGCACCTGTGTGTCAGTCGACCTCGGCCACCGCCTGGGCGAACTGGGCGGAATACAACCGGGCGTAGGCGCCGCCCGCGGCGATCAGCTCGTCGTGGGTGCCCTGCTCGACGATCGAACCCTCCTCCATGACCAGGATCACGTCGGCGTCGCGGATCGTGGAGAGGCGGTGGGCGATCACGAAGCTGGTGCGTCCGGAGCGCAGTCTGTTCATCGCGCGCTGGATCAGCACCTCGGTGCGGGTGTCGACCGAGCTGGTCGCCTCGTCCAGGATCAGGATGCTCGGTTCGGCCAGGAACGCCCGGGCGATGGTGATCAGCTGCTTCTGGCCGGCGCTGACGTTCGAGCCCTCCTCGTCGATCACCGTGTCGTAGCCGTCGGGCAGCGTGCGGCAGAAGGCGTCCACGTGCGCCGCGTCGGCCGCCCGCTGCACGTCGTCCATGTCGAAGCTGTCCGCGCCGTACGCGATGTTGTCCGCGATGCTGCCGCCGAACAGCCACGTGTCCTGCAGCACCATGCCGATCTCCTCGCGCAGCTGGGCGCGCGGCATCGTCTTGATGTCCACGCCGTCCAGCGTGATCCGGCCCGAGTCCACGTCGTAGAAGCGCATCAGCAGGTTCACCAGAGTGGTCTTGCCGGCGCCGGTGGGGCCGACGATCGCCACGGTCTGGCCCGGCTCGACCGACAGGGACAGGTGCTCGATCAGCGGCTTGTCCGGCAGGTACCGGAACGAGACGTCCTCGAACGTGATCCGGCCGCGGACCCGGCCCAGGTCGACCGGGGGCGGCTCGGGACTCTGCTCCGGCGCGTCGAGCAGCGCGAACACCCGCTCGGCCGACGCCACCCCGGATTGAATGAGGTTGGCCATCGAAGCGACCTGGGTGAGCGGCTGGCTGAACTGGCGCGAGTACTGGATGAACGCCTGCACCTCGCCCAGCGTCAGCGCACCGGACGCCACCCGCAGGCCGCCGACCACCGCCACCAGCACGTAGTTCAGGTTGCTGATGAACATCATGGCCGGCTGGATCAGCCCGGAGATGAACTGCGCCCGGAAGCTCGACGCGAACAGCTTGTCGTTGTGCTCCCGGAAGATGTCCACCGCCTCGCGCTGCCGGCCGAACACCTTGACCAGCGAGTGCCCGGTGAACATCTCCTCGATGTGCCCGTTGAGCTTGCCGGTGGTCGCCCACTGGGCCACGAAGTTCGGCTGCGACTTCTTGCCGATCCGGGTGGTGAGCAGGATCGACACCGGCACGGTGAGCACCGCGATCAGCGCCAGCAGGGGCGAGATCCAGAACATCGCTCCCAGTACGCCGATGATCGTCAGAAGGGCGGTGACCATCTGGGCGAAGGTCTGTTGCAGCGTCTGCGCGATGTTGTCGGTGTCGTTGGTCGCGCGGCTGAGCACCTCACCGCGCGGTTGCTGGTCGAAGTAGGACAGCGGCAGCCGGGACAGTTTCTCCTCGACCTGGGTGCGCAGCCGGAACACGGCGAGCTGCACGACCCGCGCGGTCAGCCGGCCCTGGAACACCCCGAACAGCCAGGCGACCAGGTAGACCAGGGCGATCCAGGCCAGCAGGTGGCCGAGCCGGGTGAAGTCGATGCCCTGGCCGGGCGTGAAGTCGACCGCGTTGAGCAGGTCGGCCTTGGTGTTCTGGCCCTGGGCCCGCAGCGCCTCGACCGCTTCGGCCTTGGTCACGGAAGGCGCGACCGATCGGCCGATCACGCCGGCGAAGATGATGTCGGTGGCGTGGCCGAGCAGCCGCGGTCCGAGCACGGACAGGAAGACGCTGCACACGCCGAACAGCAGGATCACCGCGACCAGCAGCCGGTGCGGCTTGAGCAGGCCGAGCAGGCGCTTGAGCGAGCCCCTGAAGTCCTGCAGCTTCTCGGTGGGCGCGCCACCCATCATCATCCGGGCGGCCGGCCCGCCACCCATCGGCCCGGCGGGCCTTCGTGCGGGCGCGGTCATGCGGCGGCCTCCTGCTCGGTGAGCTGGGACAGGACGATCTCCCGGTACGTGACGTTGCCGGCCATCAGCTCGGCGTGGTTGCCGACCCCGACGACCTTGCCGTCGTCCAGCACCACGATCCGGTCGGCGTCGCGGATCGTGCTGACCCGCTGCGCCACGATCACCACGGTGGCGTCGGCGATGTAGCTGGTCAGGGCCGAGCGCAGCGCCGCGTCGGTGGCGTAGTCCAGCGCCGAGAACGAGTCGTCGAACAGGTAGATCTCCGGCCGGTGCACCAGCACCCGGGCGATCGCGAGCCGCTGCCGCTGGCCGCCGGACACGTTCGTGCCGCCCTGGGCGATCGGCGCGTCCAGCCCGCCCTCCATCCGCTCCACGAAGTCGCGGGCCTGGGCCACCTCGAGCGCCTCCCACAGCTGCTCGTCGGTCGCGTCCGGGTTGCCGTACCGCAGGTTCGACCCGATCGTGCCGCTGAACAGGTAGGGCCGTTGCGGGACCAGGCCGACCGTCCGGGACAGCAGGTCCTGGTCCAGGTCGCGGACGTCCACGCCGTCGACCAGCACCCGGCCGCCGGTCGGGTCGAACAGCCGCGGGATCAGGTTCAGCAGGGTGGTCTTGCCGCTGCCCGTGCTGCCGATGATCGCGGTGACCTCGCGCGGCCGGGCGATGAGCTCGATGTCGCTGATCACCGGAGCCTCGGCGCCCGGGTACCGGAACGACACGTCGCGCAGCTCGAGGTGGCCGTGCCGGCTCAGCGTGGTCACCGGCGCGACCGGGGGCGCGACGCTGGGCTCGGTGTTGAGCACCTCCTCGATCCGCTCGGCGCACACCTCGGCCCGCGGGATCATCACGAACATGAACGTGGCCATCATGATCGACATGAGGATCTGCATCAGGTAGCTCAGGAACGCGGTCAGCGCGCCGACCTGCATGGCGCCCGCGTCGATCCGGTGACCGCCGAACCAGAGCACCAGGATGCTGGACAGGTTCACGATCAGCATCACGGTCGGGAACATCATCGCCATGAGCCGGCCGGCCCGCAGCGAGACGTCGGTGAGCTCCTCGTTCGCGCCGTGGTACCGCTCCTGCTCCCGGTCGTCGCGGACGAACGCGCGGATGACCCGGATGCCGCTGATCTGCTCGCGCATGATCCGGTTGATCTTGTCGATCCGCTTCTGCATCGAGCGGAACAGCGGCCGCATCCGGACGATGATCAGGCCGACCGTGGTGACCAGGACCGGCACGATGACCAGCAGCAGCCCGGACAGCGGCACGTCCTGGCGCAGGGCCAGCACGACGCCGCCCACGCACATGATCGGGGCGGAGACCATCAGCGTGAAGGTGAGCAGCACCAGCATCTGGATCTGCTGCACGTCGTTGGTCGTCCGGGTGATCAGCGACGGCGCCCCGAACTGGCCCACCTCACGGGCCGAGAAGTCCTGCACGCGCTCGAAGATGGAGCCTCGGACGTCGCGGCCCACGGCCATCGCCGTACGGGCGCCGTAGTAGACCGCCACGATCTGCGCGGCGATCTGCAGGACGGTGACGGCCAGCATGGCGCCACCGATGCGCATCACGTACATGGTGTCGCCCTTGATCACGCCGTTGTCGATGATGTCGGCGTTGAGCGTGGGCAGGTAGAGCGTGGCCAGGGTCTGGATGAACTGGAACAGCACGACCAGTCCGATCGCTCTCCGGTACGGCCCCAGGTGGCCGCGTAACAGTCGAATCAGCACCTCGGCTGACCCCCCCGATCGTCGTTTCGCTTGAGTAGTCCGTCGAGCAGCAGCGAGACCGCCTCCTCGCCGTTGAATCCGTCCGGGTCGCCGAACGGCCCGAACGTGTTGGCGCCGCAGAACAACAGGAGCAACCGGGCCGCCTGGCCGGGCGACTGACGCAGAGCGGCCGCGTCCGGTTCGATCACCGCGGCGATCGCGGCCTGCAACCGCTCCCGGGTCGACGCCATCCGCTCGCGCGCCTGCGGATCGCCGAGGCCCGCGATGATCATCTTGCGGGCGGCGTTCATCAGATGCGCGTTCTCCGCGAAGCGGGCATGCACCAGCTCCGCGGCCCGCACCAGCCGCTCGCGCAGCGGCAGCGACCGGTCGATCGCGGCCAGGGCGCCGAGCGTGCCCTCCGGGTCGAGCGCCTTGACCACCGAGCACACGACCAGCGACGTCTTGGTCTCGAAGACGCCGAAGATGGTTCCCTCGGCGACCCCCGCGGCGGCCGCGATCTGGCGGGTGCTGACGTCCAGACCGTGCTCGTGCAGCAGCGGGATGGTCGCCGCGATCAATGCCTCGCGCCGCTCCTCGGGAGCGAGGGCGGGCACCCGCCGGCGCCTGTTCTCCACGTTCTCCACGGCGAGAACCCTAACTGAGCGAGCACTCACTCAGCCACTGACATTTGTCATGGGTGCCCCGGCTCCCTCAGGTCGGCGGGGCCCGCGCCGATGAGGCAGCCCGTGCGGCGAGGCGACATGGATGATCACACGACGGACTACTGGGCCCGCCAGATCCGGCTGGGCGCGATCGTGGCCGCCGCGGTCACCGCGATCGGTGGCCTGCGCATCACGATGTTGTGGCCGCCGGCCGACCGCTGGTGGCTGGTCCCGGTCATGGTGGCGGTGGTCGCCCAGGCGGCCCTGGTGCGGTTGCCCTGGGCTCGCCTGGTGCGCCGCGACGGCGTACGCGGGAAGCTGTTGATCTGGTGGTTCGCCGAGATGCCGGTGATGCTGCTGTTCGGGGTCGCCGATCCGCGCGGCGCGATGCTGTACCTGCCCGCGGCGGTGCTGCTGCTGATCACCGCGGCGGCGCTGTGGTCGCCCCGGGTCGTGGTGCTGCTCGGCCTCGTCGCGGTTCTCGGGTACGGGTACCTGCTCACCGTGCAGACCCGCGCCGGGACGATCTCGACGCTCACCCTGACCGCGATGATGATCTGTGTGGTCGTGCTGACCGCGGTCAGCGCGCAGGGTCGCCGGCGCCTGGACGCCCGCCGGCGCAAGGCCGAAGGTCGCGCCGCCGCCCTGCTCGAGGCGTCGGCGGACGCGGTCGTGGCGATCGGCGCGGACGGCAGCCTCAAGTACGTCAGCCCGTCGGTGCAACGCCTGCTCGGTTCCCACGCCCGGGACCTGCCCGGCCAGATCTCCGGCTTCCTGACCGATCTGCTGGCGCTGCCGACCGGGGAGAGCGCGCGCGTCGAGACGCGGCTTGCGTCCACCGGCGGCTGGGTCTACGTCGACATGATGGGCACCAACTGGATCGACGACCCGGATCTGCGCTCCGCGGTGATCAGCCTGCGCGACATCGGCCAGCGCCGCGAGCTCGAGGAAGAGCTGAGCCGGCAGGCCTTCACCGACGCGCTGACCGGGCTGCCCAACCGGGCTCGGTTCAACGACGCGCTGGCCGCCTCCTCATCCCAGCCGATCACCGTCGTACTTCTCGACCTGGACGACTTCAAGCTGGTCAACGACAACCTCGGGCACAGCGCCGGCGACGAGCTGCTGCGCACGATCGCCGAGCGGCTGCGCGGCCAGGTGCGCGAGCAGGACCTGCTGGCCCGGCTCGGCGGCGACGAGTTCGCGATCCTGATGCACGGCGTCTCCCCGGACGACGCCGCCGGGCTCGCCGAACGCCTGCTCGGCGCCGCGCACGCGCCGATCCGCCTGGGCAGCCGCGATCTGACCTGTTCGTTGAGCATCGGCATCGCCCCCGGTGAGGACGGCCTCGGCGCCGAGCAGTTGCTCGGCAACGCCGACCTGGCGATGTACGCGGCGAAGCGGGCCGGCCGCAACGGTTACGCCCTGTTCGACCCGACCATGACCGCGTCGGTGCTCCACGAGGCGCAGCTGCGGGCCGATCTCGAGCGGGCGCTGGAGCGCGAGGAATTCGTCGTCCTCTACCAGCCGGTGGTCGACATGCAGACCCAGCTGCTCACCTCGGTGGAGGCGCTGGTCCGCTGGCAGCATCCGCGCGACGGCCTGCTCGGGCCGCATCACTTCATCGCGGCGGCCGAGGCGAACGGCCTCATCGTGCCGCTCGGCCGGTGGGTGCTGCGGCAGGCGTGCGCGCAGCTGGCGTCCTGGCGCCGGGCGGCACCGGCGGCCGCGTCGCTGAAGGTCAACGTCAACCTCTCGGCCCGGCAGTTCCAGTACGCCGGACTGGTCGACGACGTCGCGGCGGCGCTGGCGGACGCGGGCCTGGACGCCGCGTCGCTCACCCTGGAGATCACCGAGTCGATGCTGATGGCCGACATCCAGTCGGCGAAGGAGACGTTGCACGCGCTGCGGCGGCTCGGAGTCCGCCTGGCGATCGACGATTTCGGTACGGGATATTCGTCGCTCAGCTACCTCAAGCAGCTCCCGGTGGACGTCATCAAGATCGACAAGACGTTCGTGGACGAGGTGCACATCGACGAGGACGACGTGGCGCTGGTCGACGCCGTCGCGGGCCTGGGTGCGGCCCTGAAGATGCAGACGGTGGCCGAGGGCATCGAGACCGGTGAGCAATGGGAGACGTTGCGGCGCCTGGGCATCGACCACGGCCAGGGCTTCCTGTTCGGCCGCCCGGTGGACGCCGGGCGGATGGCGGCCCTGTTGCCTCAGCCGAGGACCACCACACCGGCCTAGCACGGACAGGGCGACGGGGGCGGCCCATGCCTGGGCCGCCCCCGCCTTCGTCGGGTCAGGTGGTGCTTACTTGATGGTGACCTTCTTGGCGTCCGAGTAGCCCGGCAGCAGGCCGTCCGGCGTGTAGCCGGCAACGAAGGCCCGCAGCGTCCAGTACGACTTCGAGGCCGCCTTCACCGTGGCCTTCCACTGGTAGTTGCTGCCCGTGTAGCCCTTCCAGCCGGTGACGTTGACCCACTTGCCGTCGTACCAGCGCTGGATGATCACCGCCTGCTTGGCACCCTTTGGGTTGCCCTGCACGGTCAGGGTCAGGTAGCCCTTCGAGTAGGAGACGGCCGTGAAGTACGGGTCCTGCTCCACCCAGACCTTGACTTCCTTGGAGTTCTTCTCGTAGGACTGCGTCACGAAGCGGTAGCCCTCGTTGATCCAACGCGAGAACCAGTAGTAACCGTCCTTGTCCGCCTTGGTGTTGGCGATCCACTTCAGGTCGGAGTCCTCGCCGACCGGCGCGCCCCAGAGCTCGACCGTGGCACCGGCCTCGGCCTTGCCCTTGATCGGCACGGCCACCGCACCGACGACCTTGTACGGCGCCTCGATGGTGGGCGCGTAGTGCTCGCTCGGCTCGCCGGGCTCGTCGGGCTTGCCGCCCTCGTTCGCCTCGATGGTGAGCACGCCGTTCTTGACCACGGGCGAGCCGCCGAAGCTGGTGCCGGAAACGATGATCGTCTCCGCGGGCTCCTTGTACTCGTCCTTGTTCAGCACGACGTTGCCGAGGTCGTAGTACGTGCCTTCCTTGGTGCCGCCGTAGACGGTGTACGACTTGGTGTCCGGCACCTTGTAGTCGTCCTCGGTGGCAGCGACGCTGCCCTCGTAACGACCACCCATGAAGCTGACGTTCACGTACCCGTTGTCCTGCGCGACGCCGGTCACGACGGCCTTGGCCGCGAGGGTGTCGCCCTCCTTGCCCTTGTCGGACAGGATGGTGAAGACCGGAGCGTCGTCGTCGTTGGTCAGCGTGAGCGTGGCCTTGACGGCGTCCGGCTTGGCCAGCCGGGTCTTGTTCTGGTTCGGAGTCGCCGTGATGGTGGCGGTCTCCGCGGTCTCGTAGACGTCGTCACCGTTGACGACCACGAACGCGTAGCCCGTGGTGCTGCCGGCCGGGATCGTGACGAGCGCGCCCGCCAGGTTGTAGTCGCTGTTGCCCACGCCGGCCGTGTTGGACGCCGCGCCGGCACCGGTCGCGTCCGAGTCGGCGGTCACGTCGGTGGTCGTGATGTCGTACGTCGTGTTGACGTCCGACGGGTTCGACAGCTTGACCGTGAACAGGGCAACCGAGTTGTAGTCGCCCTCGGCCTGGCTCACGTCGGCGAGGGTCACGGTCGGCGCCGCGTCGTCGTCGGTGATCGTGATGTTGCCCTGGGCGTTACCACTGGTCGTGACCGTGCTGCCGGTGGTCGTCGCCAGGGTGATGGTGAAGGTCTCGTCCGGGTACTCGTCGATCTTGTCCCCGACCACGTCGACCGTGAAGGACTTGGTCAGCTCGCCCGGGGCGAAGGTGACCGTGCCGGTCGTGGCCTTGAAGTCGGCCGGCGAGGTCGCCGACGCCGAGCTGTTCGCCGCGGCCGTCCAGTCGACGGACTGCGAGCGACCGGAGGCGGCGTTCAGCTGGACCGTGAACGTCACCGGGTGCGACCCGTCGCTGCCCTCGTCCACCTTCTTGGAGGCGGTGGTCAGGCTCGCCACCGGGTAGGAGCTGCCGTAGTCGTTGATGACACCGGTCGCCGTGACCGCCGTGGTGTCGATGGACGCGTTCGACGACGGAGTGGACAGCGTGACCGTGAGGTCCTCCGCCAGCTCGTCGAGGTTGTCCGCCTTCGTGATCACCGAGGCGTTCACCGGGCCGAGGGTGCCCGCCGGGATCGTCACCGTGCCCGCCGAGACCGCCGTGTAGTCGGCGGGAGCGGTGGCCGCGTTGTGGTTCGTGGCCGGCGTGGTGGCGTCCGCCGTCGTGTACTTGACCGTGATGTCCTTCTCGGCCTTGCCCACGGCGGTTACCGGGAACTGCAGGTTGGAGCCCTCGTTGACGGCCGACGCGTTGCCGATCGACACCTTCGGCATCGGGTCGTTGTCGGTGATGGTGACCGTGATCGGCGCGGCGGTGGCCGCGACGCCGGCCGTGGGGCTGGCGTTGATCGTGAAGGTCTGGTTCTCACCCTCGTACAGGTCGTCGTTGGTGATCGCGACGGTGAAGGTCTTGGTCAGATCGCCCGGGTTGAAGACCAGGTTGCCGCTGGTGTTCCCGTAGTCCTGACCGGCCTTCGCCGACACGTCGCCGGTGTAGTACGGGATCGTCACCGTCTTGCCCGACTTCGCGCCCAGCGTCGCCGTGACGGTGACCGGGCCGCCGTCCTCCGCGACCGACGTCTTGTCGGCGGTGAAGGTGTAGGTCGGCTCGGCGTCGATGTCCGTGATGTTGATCGTTCCCGTCGCCAGGACGGTCGACGGCGCCGCGGAGTCGTACACCTTCACCGAGACCGTCTCGGGCGAAGGCTCGTCCGAATTGTCGGTCAGGGCCTTGACCGAGAGCGTCGCCTTGCCACCGGTGAAGGTGATCGGCGCCGCGGACACAGCGGTGTAGTCGGAACCCTGGTTGGCCGAACCGTCCGCGGTGCTGTAGGTCAGGGCCGTCGATACCGTCGACCCGTTCGTTCCGGTGCCCGTCCAGTTCAGCTCGAGCGACGCGGTGTCACCCTCGTTGACCGTCGTGGAGCTGGCGGTCCAGCTGAGGTCGTCGGCTGCCGTCGGCGCGGCCATGGCCGGTGACGCTACGAAGAGTGCGGGCACGAGACCTATCGCGCCCGCGAGTGCGGCGGTCAGTGCCACCCGCACGGATTTCGGGCCACGCAGCGTGAACGGAACCGAGCCGCTCGTGGCCGCATGGGCTTCTGGATAGCGCATGTCTTCCTAACTCCTTCGGCGGCTGGGCTACCTCCGGCGGGGAGGCCCCTGGCTTTGCGTCCCCATCTCGCGACGGGTTTGCCTGTTCGGGTACCGCACCTACAGGGGGCGGCTCGGGAGCGCCGGCTGGGCCGGCGGACCGGCGCAGACACCGGAAAGAATCCGGCAGGAGGCTGCGCCATCCGTAATCTAACCGGCTTATAGGTCCTTTATCGGCGGAACGCTTTATTGGGCGTAAATCGGGCCCCAGGGCCCCGGAGGCATGCCGAGCGCAACCTCTCGAAGCTAGGCGATCAAAAGCCTGAGGAATCGGGATCGCGGATTCTGCGCCGCCGCCCGTCGGCTTCTGCTAGCCACCGGCGCCGGCCGGAGGGAGTCTTCCGGCCCGCCGAAACGGACATCGGGTCGCAGAGTTCGCCGATGCGTCAAACGGTGTCCATCGTTTGTTGTTCTCGGGCTAATGGCGTGCTTGACGACCCGTCCTCGGACATTGGAGTACGCCTTCATGAATGCTCTGCGTTCCCGGCGTGGGCGCCTCGCCCTGGCGATCGCCGCGGCCGCCGCGGTCGCGGTGCCCTCGGTCGCCCTGGCCGCCGACGCGCACCAGGACCGTACCCAGGCCGCCAAGCAGGCGATCAAGGGTGGCAAGGCCCGCAACGTCATCCTGCTCATCGGTGACGGCATGGGCGACAGCGAGATCACCATCGCCCGCAACTACCAGGTCGGCGCGAACGGGCGGCTGGCCATGGACACGCTTCCGCTGACCGGCGCGTACACGACCTACGCCGTGCAGAAGGCCGACCCGTCGAAGCCGGAGTACGTGACCGACTCGGCGGCGTCCGGCACCGGCTGGGCGACCGGGCACAAGACCTACAACGGCGCGATCTCGGTGCTGCCGGACGAGAAGCCCGTGCCGACAATCCTCGAGCTGGCTCAGGCCGCCGGTTACCGGACCGGCGACGTGACCACCGCGGAGCTGCAGGACGCCACCCCGGCCGTGCTCGGCTCGCACGTGATCAGCCGCGACTGCAAGGGCCCGGACGCGATGGCCACCTGCGCGGTCAACGACAAGGTCAACGGCGGCGCCGGCTCGATCGCCGAGCAGCTCGTGCAGACCAGGCCGGACGTCCTGCTGGGCGGCGGCAAGCAGTTCTTCGACCAGACCGTGAAGGCCGGCAAGTACAAAGGCCTGACCGTGACGCAGCAGGCGCAGGTCGCCGGCTACCAGATCGTCACCGACGCGGCCGGGCTGGCCGCGGCCAAGCCGAACCAGCCGATCCTGGGCGCCTTCGCCAAGAACAACATGGATCTGGAGTGGGTGGGCCCGGCCCCGGCCCGCACCGGGACGGCCCCGGCCAGGTGCGCGGTCAACACCGCCCGCTCGGCGAGCCAGCCGCACCTGGCGGACATGGCCACCAAGGCTCTCGACGTGCTGGACGAGCAGACCCGTACCAGCAAGAAGGGCTTCTTCCTGCAGATCGAGGGCGCCTCGATCGACAAGCAGGACCACGCGGCCAACCCGTGCGGCCAGATCGGTGAGACCGTCGCCTTCGACGCGGCGATCAAGAAGGTGCTCGACTACCAGCGCTCGCACCCGGACACGCTGGTCGTCGTCACCGCCGACCACGGCCACACCAGCCAGATCGTCGAGGGGACCACGCTGGGCTACACCGCCACGCTGGTCACCGCGGACAACGCCAACATGATCATCTCGTTCGCCACCTCGGACATCACCGGTTCGCAGCAGCACACCGGCACCGAGGTGCGGATCGCGGCGGGTGGCCCGCAGGCGGCCAACGTGCTCGGCGTGACCAACCAGACGGACCTGTTCTTCACCATGAAGCGGGCGTTGGGCCTGCGCTGACTCACCGGGCCGCGGGGTTCCCCGGCGCCGGGGAACCCCGCGGCACCAGGCGCAGGGCGAGCGCGGGGCAACGGTCCACGGCGCGACGTGCGGCGGATTCCAGTTCCTCCGGTACGCCGTCGGCGCGCGACACCGGGAAGCCCCACTCGTCCGCGGTGAGCAACTCGGGCAGCAGCTCGGCGCAAAGTCCCCGGCCGTCGCACGCGGTCCAGTCGACGTGCAGCCGCCGGGCGGTCATCGCGCCACCTCCGTGAGGCATCGGCCGCTCAGGTGGGCGGTCACGTCGGCCGCGAACGTGCGCATCGCGCTCGCGATCAGCCGCGCGGTGCCGTCCGGATGCCGGCAGGCGCCGCGACCGGTCACCAGCGCGGCCAGCCGTTCCACCTCGGCGGTCAGTCCGGGCCGGATCCGGTGATCTGCCAGGTCGGTGAGCGTCCCGGCCAGTCGCGGCAGGCCGTTGCGGCATGGTCCACATTGGCCGGTCACCTCGCCCGCCAGGTAGTTCGCGATCCGGGCCGTCTCGCGCAGACCGCAGACGTGCGCGGGCAACGCGACCACGACGCCGGCGCCGGGCGTGGCCCCGAACGGCGCGAGACCCGCACGGCTGACCGGAAGCGACGGGTCGGCGGGCACCCAGCCGCCGTGGTAGCCGCCGATCAGCACCGCGGACAGCGGCGACGCCGGGCCGCCGGCGGCGGCGATCAGGTCACCCAGGGGCACGCCGTAGCCGGCCTCGACGACGCCGGGCGCGGCCACCGAGCCGCCGATGGTCGCCAAAAACGTTCCCGGCTCGTCGCTGGTGCCGCGCCGGCGGAACCAGTCGGCGCCGTGGCGGGCGATCATCGCCAGGTGGGCCAGCGTCTCGACGTTCTGCACCAGCGTTCCGGTGGCGGTGACCCGGACCAGCTTGTCCCGGGGGATCGCACCCCGGCCCGCCACGGCGGACGCCGCGGCCGACTCCTCCCCCGCCACGAACGCGTCGGGGGCGGGCGCGAGGCGGACCGGGATCGCGTCGTGGCGGAGCGTCAGCGCTTCGGCCATCGAGGCGAGCGCGGGCCTTGTCCCGTACACGTGGGAGACGCTCGCACCGCAGGCGCGGGCAACCAGCTGGAGCCCGTCGAGGACGAGGTGGGGCTGGCGCGCCATGAGGGTGCGGTCCTTGGCGCTGGCCGGCTCACCCTCGGCGCCGTTGGCGATGACGACGGCCGGGCGGCCGCTCACCACGACGGCCGCCAGTTTGCGCCACATCGGGAAGCCGGCGCCGCCGCGGCCGGTGAGGCCGGCATCGCGGGCCAGGCCGATGATCTGGTCCCGGCCGAGATCGGGCATCTCCCGGTCGGCGCCGTCCAGCAGGCGGTGCCGCGTGCCGGTCCCCGTGACGCCGGTCATCGGACCTCCTCGAGCAGTCGGGGCGCCACGTGCCGTCGCCGGTTGCGGGTGAAGCCCGGAGCGAGGCGCCAGGCGACGGCGGCGCACACGGTGACGGCGCAGAGCAGGGTGACGGTCCGGAGCCACCAGGTGCCGGTGTCGGTGCCGGTGCCGAGGCCGTGCAGCAGCGCGACCGGCCAGCAGAGATAGGCGAGCCGGTGGACGAGCCGCCAGGCCCGCGCGCCGATCCGGTGCCGCAGCAGGCTGGTGATCACGATCGCGGCGACCAGGTCGACGGCCAGCGTGCCCAGGCCCTGCCAGAACGGGCGGTAGTTGCCGGCGAACGGCAGCACCAGGTCGAAGACGCGCAGCTGGGCGTAGGGGTCGAAGAGCAGGCTGAGCACGTGCCCGGCCAGGAAGACGACCGCGGTCAGCGCCGCGTTGCGGTGCAGCAGGTTGACCGCGAAGCGGGGAAGCCCGAACGGCGTGCGGCCCGATCGCGCGGCGATGCCGAGGATGACCACGGCGGTGAGCAGGACCAGGGAGACGAGCCCGCTGCCGCGGCCGAAGTACCAGAGGGCGTCGGTCATGCCGGCCACCCGCCCAGCCGCAGGACGTCGAGGGCCGGGGTGACCAGGCGGCTCGGGGTGTTGCGGAGCAGATCCACGGCCCGGTGGCCGCGAACTATGGCGGCGGTGCTGAGGGTGTTGGCCCGGACGCAGCTGCAGGCGGCCACCGAGACGGTGCGCCAGACGGCTCGGGCCGGGTTGCCGGTGCGGGGGTCGACGATGTGGTGCAGGTTCGCGCCCCAGGTGCGGGAGGCGGTGCTGGAGGTCGCCAGCGCCGCGCCGGCCGGGAGCGCGACGGTGCAGTGGGGGTCGCCCGGCCGGTCCTGGACCCGGACGCGCCAGCCGCCGGCCGGGCCGGGGCCGGCGGTGGCTATGTCGCCGCCCAGCGCCACGAGGGCGCCGATGCCCAGCCGGTCGGCGATGCGGCCGGCCGCGCGGTCCGCGGTCAGGGCTTTGGCCGTCGCGCCGAGGTCGAGCAGGACACCGCCGGGGACGGTCAACAGCCGCCCGTCGAGCGTGACGGCTCGCCAGTCGGGCGCAGGGTAGAGGCGAACATCGGATCCCGCGCCCGCGATCTCCCGGTAATCCCGGTCGTATCCCAGGTCGCACATGATGGCGCCCACCGTGGGGTCGACATCGCCGCCGGTCTCCGCCGCGGCCTTCAACGCCACCTCCACCAGTGTGGCCAGCAGCGGGCTGACCCGGACCGGGCGGCCCCGCGCGCGGCCGGCTTTCCTGAGCTCCGAATCGGCGCGGAAACGGCTGCACGCCGCGTCCACCGCGGCCAGCTCGCCGCGCACCAGCGCCACCGCCTCGGCCAGCCGGCCCGGATCGGTGACCACGATCCGGGCCGTCGTGCCCCAGACCGTCCACTGTGCTGTGTCCGCGGTGATCGGCAGCGTCTCGACGAGCGGCATCTCACGAGCCTCCCGACGTCGCTTGCCCGCCACCGTCATCCGCGCTCGACAGCCCGGGCAGTTGATCCGTGGTGCCGGACGCGCCACCCGACGTGTCGCCGCCGCTGTCGCTACCGGCGGGCGCCGGCACCGCCGGGGCGTCCGCCGAGTCGGCCGCGTGCGCCGCGACCGCCGCCGCCACCGTCCCCGCCACGCCGGCCGCCACCAGCGCCCCGGTGAGCAACGCCGTACGCCGCAACCCGATGTCCCGCTCCATCAGCCGCCTCCTTTCGTTGAGCCCTCAACGAATCGTGCGACACCCGCCTAACCCTGACCTGTGCGGACCCTTCGCACTCCCTGTGAGCCCGACACCGCGGCAGGCGACGAGGTTCCCGGCGGCGCGGAACCGGCGCGGCCGTCGCGGGGGTCTGTCCACCGAACGGTTGACAGCGGATGACGGCCGTGCAGTCGTCCCGCGGGACGGGGCTTTCGCGACACCATCGACGCATGACAGCGATCGAGGTCAAGGGGCTCCGCAAGACGTATCGGGGACATGACGCTGTCCGGGGCATCGACCTGTCGATCTCGCGCGGGGAGGTCTTCGCGCTGCTCGGGCCGAACGGTGCGGGCAAGACCACGACCACCGAGATCCTGGAAGGGCACCGGCGTCGCGACGGGGGCGACGTCAGTGTGCTCGGTGCGGATCCGGGTACCGCCGGGCGCGCCTGGCGGGCCCGGATCGGCATCGTCCTGCAGGACACGGACGACGCCGCCGAGCTCACCGTCGCCGAGATGGTCCGGCACATCGGCGGGCTGTATCCGGATCCGCGCCCCACCGACGAGGTCATCGAGCTGGTCGGGCTCACCGGGAAGCGCCACAGCCGCATCCGGCAGCTGTCCGGGGGCCAGCGCCGCGGGGTCGACGTCGCGCTGGGCATCGTCGGCCGGCCGGAGCTGCTCTTCCTCGACGAGCCGACCACCGGGTTCGACCCGGAGGCGCGCCGGCTCTTCTGGGACCTGATCCGGGCCCTGGCCGCCGAGGGCACCACGATCCTGCTGACCACGCACTACCTGGACGAGGCCGAAGCCCTGGCCGACCGGCTCGCGGTGATCGCGGCGGGCCGCATCCTGGCCGAGGGGACGCCGGCCACGCTGGGCGGGCGCGGCCAAGCGGGGGCCACGGTGAGCTGGGGGCAGGACGGGCTACGCCGTACCGAACGGGTCGCCGACCCCACCGAGCTGATCCGCAAGCTGGTCGCCGAGGACGCCGACCTGTCGACGCTGACCGTCACCCGCCCCACCCTCGAGGACACCTACCTCGGCCTGATCGGGGCGAACCGATGAGCGCCGCCGTTCTGCCCAGCACCCTCGCGAGCGGGATGAGCCGCGGCCGGGTCGAGATGCTGCAGTTCCTGCGTGACCGCACGGCCGTGGTGTTCACGTTCGCGTTCCCGGCCATGCTGTTGCTGCTCTTCGGCACGATCTTCAAGGACGACTACAACCAGCCGGGGGTGAGCGCCAGCCACGTCTTCTCAGCCAGCATGATCGCGTACGGGATCCTCTCCACGGCCTTCGTCACGATGGGCTCGGGTCTGGCGATGGACCGGGAGGACGGCACGCTCAAACGGTTGCACGGCACACCGATCACTTCGACGGCGTACGTGACCGGGAAGTTGATCCTGGTCCTGATGCTGAGCGTGGCCGAGGTCGTCGTCCTGGTGGGCGTGGGTGTGGTCGTCTTCGGCATGTCGCTGCCGGGCGCGGGTCGTTGGCTGACGTTCCTCTGGCTGTTCGTGCTGTCGGTGGCGGCGTGTTCGCTGCTCGGCATCGCGGTGAGCGCGCTGGTGCGGCACGCCCGCACGGCCGGCGCGATCCTGAACGTGCCGGTGGTGGCGCTGCAGTTCATCTCGGGCGTGTTCATCTACCCGCCGAACCAGCTGCCCGCGTGGCTGACCACGGTGGCGTCGGTCTTCCCGGTGAAGTGGATGGCGCAGGGCTTCCGGTACGTGTTCCTGCCCGACTCGATGAGAGGCTTCGAGGTGGCCGGCCAATGGGAGCTCGGACGTACGGCCTTGGTGCTCGGCGCCTGGTCTGTGATCGGATTGGTGCTGTGCCTGGTGACGTTCCGATGGTCCGACCGCGATCGCTGAGCGGGCCGAACTGGTGGTGGGACGCGTATTTCGGGGTGGTCGCGGTCGCGCTGGCGGCCGCGACGCTTCTGGCCACCGAGCCGGCGCCCTGGCGACGTGGTCTGGCCGCCGGCGCGATCGGGATCATGGTCCTCCTGCACCTCGCCGCCGGCCGCCGCCTGATCGCGCGCAACCTCGACGGCACCGCGTCGCTGATCGTGCTGACCGGCCAGGTCGTCCTGTTCGCCGTCGCCGTGCTGGCCGACCCGTTCAGCACCTGGCTGCTGTTCGCCCTCACGCCGCTGTGCTTCCAGATGGTGCGATTGCGCACCGCCATGGTGATGGTCGTCGTGATCAACCTGGTTCCGGTGGTGGCGGCCGCCCCCGACGGCCTCGCGGCGGTCCGCGTGCAACTGGTCATCGCGGTGATCTCGGCGTCCGCCGGCATCTGGCTCGGGTTCTGGATCATGCGGGTGCTCACCCAGAGCGAGGAACGCGCGCAACTCATCGACGAGCTGGAGTCGAGCCGCGCCCAGGTGGCGCGGCTGTCGGCGGCGGCCGAGCGGGCCCGCCTCGCCGGCGAGATCCATGACACCCTCGCCCAGGGCTTCACCAGCATCATCACGCTGCTCCAGGCGGCCGACCCCGAGCTGCGGGACGAACGGCTCGCGCTCGCCGTCCGTACCGCGAAGGAGAACCTCGCGGAGGCCCGGGCACTCGTCGCGGCTCTCTCACCCTCGGCGCTGGCCTCGGGCTCACTTCCCGACTCCGTACGCCGTCAGGCCGCCCGGTTCACCGAGGAGACCGGCACGCCCGCCACCTTCCGCGTGTCCGGCGACGAGCGGAACCTCCCCACGCCGGTCGAGGTCGTGGTGCTGCGCGCGGCGCAGGAGGCGCTGACCAACGTGCGGCGGCACGCCCGCGCGCGGGAGGCGGCGGTGCTCATCGCCTACACCCCGGCGAACGTCCGCCTGGTCGTCCGCGACGACGGCTGCGGTTTCCCGGCCGGTTCGTCCGACGGCTACGGGCTCAGCGGCATGCGGGCACGGGCGGAGCAGGTCAACGGCGTCCTGACCGTACGGTCCCACGCCGACATGGGCACGACGATCGAACTGGAGGTGCCGGCATGATCCGGATCCTGCTGGTGGACGACCACCCGGTGGTCCGGCACGGGCTGCGCGGCATGCTCGACGCCGAGCCCGACCTCACCGTGGTGGGCGAGGCGTCGTCCGGCCCGTCCGGCGTCGAGCTGGCCCGGGCGGAACGCCCCGACATCGTCCTGATGGACCTGCGCATGCCCGGCGGCGACGGTGTCTCCGCGACCGAGTCGCTGCTCTCCAAGGTTCCCGGCGTCCGCGTCGTGGTCCTCACCACCTACGAGGCCGACCGCGACATCCTCCGGGCGATCGAGGCGGGCGCTTCGGGTTACCTGCTCAAGGACGCGTCCCCGGGCGAGCTGGCCGGGGCGGTCCGGGCGGCGGCTCGCGGGGAGACGGTGCTCGCCCCGAGCGTGGCGTCCACCCTGGTCCGGCAGGTGCGGATGCCCGCCCTGCCGGCGTTGTCGGCGCGCGAGTCGGAGGTGCTGCGCCTGGTGGCGAGGGGCCTGACGAACGCCGAGATCGGCCGGGAGCTGTTCATCTCCGAGGCGACCGTGAAGACGCATCTCCTGCGCATCTTCACCAAGCTGGACGTCACCGACCGCACGGCGGCGGTGACGACAGCGATGGAGAACGGTCTGCTCTGAAGACCGGCGCCGGTCACTCCCAGCGGAACTTGCGCGCTGCCGCGGTCACGAAGACCACGGCCCACGCGCCCAGGCTCAACCAGATCGCGCCGGGGATCGGGGCGTCGTGCGAAAGCGTCGCCCGCAACGCCTCGGCGTGCGCCGCCAGCGGCAGGATGAACCACCCCGCCGTGCCCAGGTCGGGAGCGGCGAACATGATCCCGCCGGCGGCGAGCATCAGCACGTAGATGAACGTCGCGGCCGCGGTCGTCGTCTCCGGTCGTAACACGCTGGCCAGCAGCAACGCCAGCCCGCTGTACGCCGCGGCGGCCAGCACGGTCACCCCGGCGGCCGGCAGCAACTGGCCCGCGTGCGGCCGCCAGCCGACGGCCACACCCACCGCGGCCAGCACCACCAGCTGGACGACGATCAACGCCAGCACCGCGGCGATCTTGGCGAACAGCAGGCCGGGGCGGGTCAGCGGCGAGGCACCCAGACGCTTGAGCACCCCGTAGCTGCGCTCGTAACCGGTGGTGATCGCCTGCCCGGTGAACGCCGTCGACATCACGGTCAGCGCCAGGACGCCCGGCACGACGAACGCCAGCCGGTCGCCGCCGGGCACGTTGGTCGCGTGGGTCAGACCGGCGCCCAGCAGGACGAGCAACGGGACGCCCATCGCGAGCACGACGGCCTCGCCACGGCGGGCCGTCAAGGTCAGTTCCATCCGGACCTGGCTGCGCAGCACCGACCGCATCGGTGCTCGGCCAGGAGCCGGCGCGAAGGTGCCGCTCATCGGTTCGCCGTTGCCTTTTCGCCGGGGCCGCTGGTCAGGGCCAGGTACACGTCCTCGAGGGTGCGCCGCCTGGTGTTCACCGCGGTGACGCTCGCGCCGGCGGCCGCGAACCAGCCGAGGACATCGGCGATCGTCGCGGCGTCCAGGGCGCCGGCCACGGCGTACTCACCCGGGGTGTTCTCGGTGACGTCGAGGTGCGCCAGCCGGCCGTCGGGCACGAGACCCGGCTCCGCGCGCACCTCGAGAAGGTCGATGCCCGCCGCGGCCGTGAGCTGCGCCGGGGAGCCGGTGGCAGCGACCACGCCGGCTCGCATGATGACCACGTCGTCGGCGAGCCGTTCCGCCTCGTCGAGCAGGTGCGTGGTGAGCAGGACGGAGACGCCGTCGGTGCGCAGCTCCTCGATGAGGCCCCAGGTCGTGTGCCGGGCCTCGGTGTCCATGCCGGCCGTCGGCTCGTCCAGGAAGACCAGCTCGGGTCGGCCGACCAGCGCGATCGCCAGGGAGAGCCGCTGCTGCTCGCCACCGGAGAGACGGCGGAACCGGGTCCGCTCCACCTTCCGCAAGCCGAGCAGATCAAGCAGCTTGTCCGGATTGATCGGGTTCACCGCGAAGGACGCGAAGAGCCGGAGGATCTCGCCCACCGTCGCCCACGGATAGACCCCGCCGGACTGCAGCATGATCCCCAGCCGCGGCATCAACGCATCGTGATCAGCGATCGGATCAAGCCCGAGGATGCGAGCGGTTCCGGCGTCGGGCGGACGGAACCCCTCACACACCTGCAGAAGGCTGGTCTTGCCGGCCCCGTTGTGCCCGAGCAGCGCCAACACCCGGCCACGCCGCATCCGCAGCGAGACTCCCCCGACCGCGGTCGTGGCGCCGTAACGCACGACAACGTCCCGGAGGTCGACCGCGTCCTCACTAACCACCGGTTCACCATACGTGTCCGCAAAGGCCACCGGCCCGTGGGTGGCGAGGCGATGGCGGCGCTCACCCCGCCGCCGAACCCGGCAGGGGGGCCCGGCCCGGGCGAAAAGTAGGGTGCCTCCATGAGTGTCGTGGAGATCTACACCGACGGGGCGTGCGTTCCCAACCCCGGCCCGGGCGGCTGGGGTGCCGTCCTCCGCTACGGCACCAAGGAAAAAGATCTCTGCGGCGGCACGGCCGAGCCCACCACCAACAACCGGATGGAGCTGACCGCGCCGATCCGGGCGCTCGAGACGCTCAACCGGGCGCCGATGACGGTCAAGCTCTACACCGACAGCATCTACGTACGCGACGGCATCACCAAGTGGCTACCGAGGTGGAAGGCCAACGGCTGGCAGACCGCCGCGAAGCAGCCGGTGAAGAACGTCGACCTCTGGCAGCGGCTGGACGAGGCCGTGAGCAGGCATGACGTCCAGTGGCACTGGGTGAAGGGCCACGCCGGCCACCCGGAGAACGAGCGCGCCGACCGGCTCGCCGCCCGCGGCCTGCAGGAGGCGCTTCAGACCTCCGGCACCAGCGTGGTCAAGCAGAACGGGTGACCGGCCGGGTCGAGCAGGACCCGCCAGCGATCGGGTGACGGCTGCTCGTCGGCCACCCGCGCACCCACCGCGATCGCCGCCCGCTCGGACTCGTCCAGGTCGTCCACCGCGAACTCCAGGTGCATCTGCTTCGGGATCGGCCCCTCCGGCCAGGACACCGGCGGCAGATCGGTCACCCGCTGGATGGTGAGCAGGGTGGGCGCGCCGCGGAGCGCGATGAAGTCGGGCGACTCGAAGTACACCTCGAGGCCCAGCAGATCCTGGTAGAAGCGGGACAGAACGGACGGGTCCCGGGCGTCCAGGGACACCGCGGCGAGTCGTGCGATGGCAGCCATGCGTCGCATGGTCTCAAGAAACTGTCGGTGGGTCCTGTTAAGAACGACGCATGACTTTCCGGTACGGCGTGATCCTCCCCGGCGGCACCGCGTCCGAGCAGCTCGAGCAGGCGATCCTGGCCGAGCGCGCCGGGTGGGACGGCGTGTTCGTGTGGGAGGCGGGATACGGGGTGGACGCCTGGAGCCTGCTCGCCGCGATGGCGGTCGCGACGCAGCGGGTGCGGTTGGGGACGATCCTGACGCCGCTGCCCTGGCGCCGCCCGTGGAAGGTGGCGAGCCAGGTCGCCACGGTCGATCAGCTCTCCGGCGGCCGGGCCGTCCTGGGCATCGGCGTGGGCGCGACCGACGGCTTCCTGCCGCAGACCGGCGAGGTCACCGATCTGCGCACCCGCGCCGCCATGATGGACGAGGGCATCGACCTGATCCGCACGCTCTGGTCCGGCGGGCGGCGATATCAGGGGCGCCATTATCAGTACGCCGTGGGCAGCGACACCCTCGGCGAGGTGGCCCGTCCGGTGCAGGAACGCGTGCCGATCTGGGTGGTCGGGGTCTGGCCCCGGCTGAAATCGATGCGCCGGGTGCTCCGCTGCGACGGCATCATTCCTGGTCACGGCGGGGGGCTGGACGCCGTACGGGAAATGCGCTCCTGGCTCGCCGCGCAGGGCGCACCGCCGGGCCTGGACGTGCTCACCGAGGGTGAGACGCCAGCCGGCGACCCGGCGGAGGCGGCGGCGATCGTCGCGCCGTGGGCCGAGGCGGGGTGCACGTGGTGGATGGAGACGCGCTGGCAGATGCCCGACGGCGGCGACCGGACGGGCCCGATCCGCGAGCGCATAGCCGCCGGGCCCCCACGCTCATGACCGAGCCCTCCGGCGTCGAGCCGT
>NZ_CAKUCL010000005.1 GCF_934643405.1 uncultured Actinoplanes sp. | reverse complement strand
CGCCGCTTGACGAAACCCATAGGGACACCCCCGGCGCACGACATCCGTGGCGATCACTGCCGTGACGGCCACCACATTGCGATACGGAGACGTTCCGTTTTCCAATCGGGCCGACTAGCGTCGCTCATGGATACGGGACCGTTCCGTTTCGATAATGGGGGATTGCCATGGATACACCGACCGCCCCGGCCGGCCATCCGCGCCGGTGGGTCATCCTCGGCGTGATGGTGATCAGTCTGCTGGTCGTCGTCCTCGACAACACCGTGCTCAACGTCGCGCTGCGCACCATCGCCGACCCGAGCCACGGCCTCGGCGCCACTCAGAGCCAGCTCGAGTGGGCCATCAACTCCTACACCCTGGTCTTCGCCGGCCTGCTGTTCACCGCGGGCATCCTGGCCGACCGGCTGGGCCGCCGGGTCAGCCTGATGGCCGGCCTCGGCATCTTCGGGCTCGCGTCGCTGGCCTCGGCCTACGCGAGCACCCCCGGTCAGCTGATCGGCGCCCGCGCGCTGATGGGACTCGGCGCCGCGGCGGTCATGCCGGCCACGCTGTCGATCATCGCCAACGTCTTCGAGCCGCGCGAGCGCGGCCGGGCCATCGGCGTCTGGGCGGGCGCGGTGGGTCTCGGCGTCGCGATCGGCCCGATCGTCGGCGGCCTGCTGCTCGAGCACTTCTGGTGGGGCTCGGTCTTCATCATCAACGTGCCGATCGTCATCGCCGGCATCGTGCTGGTCGCCACGATCGTGCCCGAGTCGCGCGACCCCAAGCCGGGCCGCGTCGACATCCCGGGCGTGCTGCTGTCCATCGTCGGGCTCACCCTGCTCACCTACGGCGTGATCAAGGGCGGCGAGGACGGCTTCGGCGACATGTACGCGTGGGGCAGCATCGCCGCCGCGATCGTGGTCCTGGCCGGCTTCGTCCTCTACGAGCTGCGCCTGGAGTTCCCGTCGCTGGACGTCCGGCTGTTCGCCAACCGGCAGTTCTCGGCCTCCACCGGAGTCATCGGCCTGATCTTCTTCGCGGCCATGGGCTCGATGTTCTTCGGCGCCTTCTACCTGCAGCTGGTCCGCGGCTACGGCCCGCTCGCCTCGGGCGCGCTGTTCCTGCCGTTCGCCCTCGGTCAGATGATTTTCGCGCCGCGCAGCGCCGCGATGGTCAAGCGCTTCGGCCCGAGGGCGGTCAGCACGGCCGGCCTGCTGCTGGTCACCCTCGGCCAGGCCAGCTGGCTGATCATCGACGGGGCGACGCCGATCTGGGTGGTCGCGGTGGCGTTCTTCGTCACCGGCGTCGGCATGGCCAACGTGATGCCGCCGGCCACCGAGGCCATCATGTCGGTGCTGCCCCGGGAGAAGGCCGGTGTCGGCTCCGCGGTCAGCAATACGATCCGGCAGCTCGGCGGCGCCCTCGGCGTGGCCGCGCTGGGCGCGGTGCTGTCCTCGGCCTACCGGGGGCACCTCGGCGCCGCGACCGACGGCCTGCCCGCCGCCGCGGCGGAGGCCGCCCGGCAGGACATCTCCGGCGCGTACGCGGTCGCGCAGCAGGCCGGCCCGGCCGGCCCGCAGCTGATCACGCACGCCAACGACGCGTTCGTCACCGCGATGCACTACTCCGCCGTCGGCGCCGTGATCGTCGGCCTGCTCGGCGCCCTGGTGGCCGGGTTCTGGCTGCCCGGCAAGCGTCCGGCCGGCACGCCGGCGCCCACCACGCCGGAGGCGCTCGCCGAGGAGCAGGGCGTCGCCCTGGTCGAGGCCTGACGCGTCGGCAACAATGAACACCATGACGACGGCCAGTGCCGAATCCGAGACCGGCCAGGAGCGCAAGGCTCCTGGCCGGCCCCGCAACGCCCAGGCCGACGAGGCCATCCTCGACGCGGTCCTGGAGCTGCTCAGCGCGGGTCAGAGCGCCGCGGCCATCTCGATCGAGGCGGTCGCCGCCAAGGCCGGGGTGGGCAAGGCGACCATCTACCGGCGGTGGCCCAACAAGGAGGCCCTGCTCATGGACGCGGTCGCGGCCATGAAGGGCGCCGTGCCCGACCCGGCCGGCGAGTCGGTCCGCGACGACCTGGTCACGCTGATCAAGGCGAACCGGTCCGGCCGGTTCAAGCAGCACGCCAAGGCGACGGTCTGCCTGCTGCCGGAGATCAGCCGGGACGGCTCGATGCGCGCGATGTACCAGGCGATCATCGAGCCGCGCCGGGAGGTGATGCGCGGGGTCCTGCGCCGCGGCATCGCCGCCGGTGAGCTGCGCGCCGACCTGGACGTCGAGCTGACCGTCCTGATGCTCTCCGGGCCCTCGATGGTGCAGAACATGTTCGGCTGGAATCCGCGGGTGCCCGAGGAGAACTTCGTCGAGAAGCTGGTCGACGCCGTGCTGCGCGGCGCGGCCGCCTGACGGCAGCCGGCGCGGGCTCCCCGTGGTCCCGCGCCGGTCTCGTCCACCGTCCTCCGCGCCGGCGTCGAGCGGTCCTTTCCCGTACGGATCCGAACGCTCTCACCCCGGGTGATGCGACTCCTGCAGCCGGTAGACCGGCGTCGGCACCCCCTCGTACCGGGCCTTGAGCTGCAGCGCCAGGTACAGCGAGTAGTGCCGGGACTGGTGCAGGTTCCCGCCGTGGAACCACAGGTTCTCCTGCTGGGTGGGCTTCCACATGTTGCGCTGCTCGCCCTCCCACGGGCCCGGGTCCTTGGGCGTGTCCGAGCCCAGCCCCCACACCTTGCCGACCCGCTCGGCGGTCTCGCGGTCGACGATGTCGGCCACCCAGCCGTTCATCGAGCCGTACCCGGTCGCGTACACCACCAGGTCGGCGGGCAGCGTGGTGCCGTCGGCGAGCACCACCGCGTCCTCGGTCAGGTGGTCCACCTGCCCCTGGACCAGCTTCACCCGGCCGTCGGCGACCAGGTCGGCCGCGCCCACGTCGATGTAGTAGCCGGAACCGCGTCGCAGGTACTTCATGAACAGCCCGGACCCGTCGGCGCCCCAGTCGTGCCGGAAGCCCGCCTTCTCCAGCCGCGCGTAGAAGTCGGCGTCCCGCTCGGCCATCCTCTCGTACAGCGGGATCTGGAACTCGTGCATGATCCGGTACGGGATCGACGCGAAGACCATGTCGGCCTTGTCGGTGGTCATGCCGTTCCGGACGGCCTTCTCCGAGTAGAGGTCGCCGAGCCCGATGTCCATCAGCGTCGCCGACTTCACGATGTGCGTCGACGAGCGCTGCACCATCGTCACGTCCGCGTCGTGCTCCCACAGCGCGCCACAGATGTCGAACGCCGAGTTGTTCGACCCGACGACCACCACCTTCTTCCCCGCGTACGCCTCCGGGCCGGGATGCCGGCTGGAATGGTGCTGTTCCCCGCGGAAGACGTCCTGCCCGGGCAGTGACGGGTAGTTGGGTTTGCCGGACATACCGGTGGCGAACACCAGATGGGTGGGCGTGAGCTCGATCGACTCGCCGTCGCGGTCGACGATCACGCTCCAGCGCCGGCTCGCGGGATCGAACGTGGCCGACCGTACGGTCGAGGAGGTCCAGTAAGGCACCTCCATGACCCGCGTGTACATCTCCAGCCAGTCACCGATCTTGTCCTTCGGCGAGAAGACCGGCCAGTTCGGCGGGAACGGCAGATACGGCAGATGGTCGTACCAGACCGGGTCGTGCAGGCACAGGCTCCGATACCGTTTGCGCCACTGGTCGCCGGGCCGCTCGTGCCGGTCCAGCACCAGCGACGGCACGCCGAGCTGCCGCAGCCGGGCGCCCAGGGCGATGCCGCCCTGCCCACCGCCGACGACCACGACGTACGGCTGGAGTTCGCGGCCGAGGGTGGCCTCCTCCTCCGCCCGTCGCTCCTTCCAGCTGCGGCGGCCTTTTCTCAGTTCGTGCTCGACCCCCTGCGGGCGATTCGCCCCCTGGCGCTCCTCGAAGCCCTTCAGTTCGCGCAGCGTGGTCAGCAGCGTCCAGGCCTTGCCGCCGCGCAGCCGCAGATGTCCGGTGCCGCGCCCGGTGGCGGTCTCGAACCGGATCCACGCCTCGGTCACCCCGTCCGCCTCGACCGGCTCCTCAGTGAGCGCGAACCCGCCCGGGTCCGTGGTGTCCAGGGTGGCGGTGAGCAGGTCCGCGACCCCGTCGCGGCCCTCCACCGTGGTGATGTTCCAGGTGAAGGCGACCAGGTCGCGCCAGAAGCAGTCGCCGGCGAACAGGGCCGCCGCGGCCGTCACGTCGCGGGCCCGCAGCGCGGTCTCGAAGGACGACAGCCAGTCGTCCACCCGCTGCCGGACCGTGTGCTCGAGTGTCGGCGTCATCTGCTCATTGACCGGCGCGACGACGGCGTGCGACAGGGTTGCACCGCATTGCACATCGACCCCTATGCTCAGTCGTGGGCGACTACAGCGCCGTGCGGCCGGGTACCGACCTGTCCCGGCACGCCCGTGAGCTGCGCCGGGTCCACGACGCGGTGCTGGCGGGTGCGCGGCCGCCGCAATCCCCGCGAGCCCTGGTCGCCCGGTCCTGGTCCCGGGTTCTGCAGTGGGGTCTCGACCCCGGCGGCGGCAACACGCGCTCGCCGCTGGGCTGGGACGCCGTGGAGAGCCGGCGGCGGTCCTCGCCGCTGCGGGTGGTCACCGCCGATCTGCTGCGGATCGCCGCCGACTTCCTGATGGTGATCACCGACGCCGACGGGGTCATCCTCTGGCGTGCCGGTCCCGCCGCCCTGCGGCGCCGGGCCGACACGCTCGGCTTCGGCGAGGGCGCCGTGTGGACCGAGCGCCTGGTCGGGACGAATGCCATCGGTACGGCGCTGGCCGAGGCCGCGCCGGTGCAGCTGTTCTCGGCCGAGCACTTCGAACAGGCCCAGCACGCCTGGTACTGCACCGCGTACCCGGTGCACGACCCGCGCACCGGCGACCTGCTGGGCATCGTCGACGTGAGCGGCCCGGCGCTGACCCTGCACCCGGCGATCGGCGCGCTCGCCGAGACCGGGGTGCGGCTGGCCGAGGCCCAGTTGTGGCGCCACCACGCCGACCGGCTGGAGAGGCTGCGCCGGGCCGCGGTGCCGTCCCGGGGCCCCGCGCTGGTGGTCGACGACCATGGCTGGGTGGCGGCCTCGCAGGGGGTGGCGACCCGCGACCGGATCGCCGCCCCGCGCGAGGGCACGGCCATCGCCGTACCGGGACTGGGTCTCTGCCTGCCCACCCGCCTGCCCGACGGCTGGCTGGTGCGCCCGGCCGGCCGGCATCCCGGCATCCGGGCCACCCTCGACATGACCGGCCCGCCGGTGCTCGAGGTCCGCGGTGACGCCGCACCGTGGCGGGCTCCGCTGACCCGCCGGCACGCCGAGATCCTCGGCCTGCTGCAGGGTTGCGGTCGCACCGGCCTGACCGCCGCGCGGATCAGCCAGGTGCTGTACGGCGATGGTGAGCACGTGGTCACGGTGCGTGCCGAGGTGTCACGGCTGCGCCGGGCGATAGGTGCCCTGATCACCACAAACCCGTACCGCCTGGCGGAGGGCGTGACACTGGAGATCCTCCGCTGAATACCCTCGACGGGATGACCGACCCTCGGCTGCACTCGCCGTTCTGCCCGCGCGGCTGGCCCCCGGGCCGCCGGCGCCTGGACATCCGGACGGACGACGACGCGTTCCCGGTGTGGGGCTGGTTCACGCTGCCCGCCCGGCCCGGGCATCCGGCGCGCGAGGTGCACGGGAACATCGGCCCGCGCGCCCTGGGCCTGTCCGGGGACCTGGCCGCGGACCTGCGGGACTGGGCGCACGCCGGCCGGTCCCCGGGCTGGGACGAGCGGGGCCGGGCGCTGGCCGGCCGCCTCGAGTCCGAGACCGGCGCCCTGGTCGTCTACCGCTGGCCGGCGAACGGCCGGGACCCGGGCTGCCCGGACTGCCCGCCCTAGCCGCCGGGCACCGGGACCGGGTCGACGTGCCAGATGCGGGCCGCGTAATCGGCGACCGTGCGGTCGGCGGAGAAGAAGCCCGCGCCGGCCGTGTTCAGGATGGACATCCGGGTCCAGGGGTCCTCGTCCTGCCACGCCTTCTCCACCGCGTCCTGGCAGTCCACGTAGGCCCGGTAGTCCGCCAGGGTCAGGTACTCGTCGCGGTTGAGCAACGACGCGGCCACCCCGGCGCCCACGCCGCCGAAGAAGCCGGAGGCTATCGCGTCCATGGCGGAGCGCAGCTCGTGGTCCGCGACGTAGCAGGAGCGCGGGTCGTAGGAGCCGGCCCGCAGCGCAAGCGCCTGCGCGGCGTCCAGGCCGAACAGGAAGAAGTTGTCCGGGCCGACCCGGTCGCGGATCTCGATGTTCGCGCCGTCCAGCGTGCCGATCGTGACCGCGCCGTTGAGGGCCAGCTTCATGTTGCCGGTGCCGGACGCCTCCTTGCCGGCCATCGAGATCTGCTCGCTGAGGTCGGCCGCCGGGATGATCCGCTCGGCCAGGGTGACGTTGTAGTTCGGCGCGAAGACGACCTTCAGGTGGCGCGAGACCTGCGGATCGGCGTCGATGGTGGCCGCCACCGCGTTGATCAGGTGGATGATGTCCTTGGCGGCGTGATAGGCGGGGGCGGCCTTGCCGGCGAACAGGACCGTGCGCGGCGCGGGCGCGTACCCCGGGTTGTTCTTGATGCGGTGGTAGAGCGTGACCACGTGCAGCAGCTTGAGCTGCTGGCGCTTGTACTCGTGGAACCGCTTGATCATGACGTCGGTGAGCGACGACGGGTCGCCCAGGCCGAGCGCCACCTTGCTCTGCCGCTTCACCTCGCGCCACGCGTCGCGAAACGACGCGTCGGACGCCAGCGGCGCCAGGCCGGACAGCAGCGTGAGGTCGGTCAGCCATCCGGAGCCGCCCAGTCCCGACGTGATCAGCGCGGACAACGACGGGTTCGCCAGGCGCACGAAACGCCGCGGCGACACCCCGTTGGTCACGTTGTGGAACCGCTCCGGCCACAGGTCGAAGAAGTCGCGGAAAACCGTTGTGGTCAGCAACTGCGAATGCAGCTCGGCCACCCCGTTCACCGCGTGCGTGCCGGCCACGGCCAGATGGGCCATCCGGATCCGGCGCTCCGGCTCCTCCTGGATGAGCGACATACGCCGTACGCGGGAAAGGTCTTCCGGGAAGCGCGCCGCGACCTCGCCGAGAAAGTCCGCGTTGATGCGGTAGATGATTTCCAGATGGCGCGGCAGCAGCCGTTCCATCAGCGGGACCGGCCAGGTCTCCAGCGCCTCCGGCAGCAGCGTGTGGCAGGTGTAGGCGAACGTCCGCCGGGTGATGTCCCACGCCCGGTCCCAGTCGAGGTCGTACTCGTCGACCAGCAGCCGCAGGAATTCCGGCACCGCCAGCACCGGATGGGTGTCGTTGAGCTGGATCACCGTCTTCTCCGGGAAGGCGTCCCAGTCGGCATTGCGGAACATGAATCGCCGGACGATGTCCCGCAGCGAACACGCCACCAGGAAATACTGCTGCTTGAGCCGCAGTTCCCGGCCCAGTTCGGTGCTGTCGTCGGGATAGAGCACCTTGCTGATGTTCCCGGCGCGCACCGCGGAATCGACCGCCTCCGCGTAATGCCCGGCCGAGAACGCCGTGAGGTCGAACGACGCCTCGTGCGCGCGGGCGCTCCACAACCGCACGATGTTCACCGTGTCCGTGCCGTACCCCGGGACCAGCATGTGGCTCGGCTCGCCCAGCACGATCTCGCCCGGGATCCAGCGCCGCCGGCCGCCGGTCTCCTCGGTGTGCCCGTAGAAGCCCACCATCTGCCGGTCGTCCGGTGCCGGGAACTCCCACGGGTCGCCCTGGAAGGCCCAGTCGTCCGGCTTCTCGACCTGCGCCCCGTCCTCGAAGACCTGCTTGAAGATGCCGAAGTCGTACCGGATCCCGTACCCCACGGCCGGGATGTCCATGGTGGCCATCGCGTCGAGCAGGCACGCCGCCAGCCGGCCCAGACCGCCGTTGCCCAGACCGGGCTCCATGTCGAGCCGCGCGATCTCCTCGGCCGCGAAGCCGAGCGACTTCAGCGCGGCCGCGGCCGCCTCGCCGGTGCCGGAGTACAGCAGGTTCTGCTCGAGCTGCGGGCCGAGCATGTATTCCGCGGACAGGTAGTAGACCCAGCGCGGGTTCGTCGCGTAGTGGGCGGCCGCCGTCCGGGCCCGGCGCGCGGCCAGGCGGTCCCGCACGGTGAGGGCCAGCGTCTCGTACGCGTCCTGAGCGCTCGCCGACTCGACGGTCGTGCCGCGCCGGTAGTAGAGGTTGCTCAGCAGATCCTGCTCGAACTCGGCCGGCGTCGCGCCCGGCGCCCGCAGCCCGATCCCGTTGCGAAGGTCCATGCCTGGCAGCTTGCCGCACCGGCGTGGCGCAGAGTTGTCCCGTGACCGACGTCACGCCGGCCCGCTCGTCACACGGGCGCCGGTTTTGAGTGCTGCTCGTACCGGGTGCGAGATCCGTGACCCGGCAGGTGAACCCGGTGATCGTCTTCACTCGCCGGGACGGCAGGCGGCACGCGGCGGGGAAGTGCGCCAGGATACGGCGCTGACGGCGACGGAGGGGGTGCGGGTGGACGAGCAGGAGACGGGCGCGGGGGAGGGCCGGCCGCGGGCGCGCGCCGACCGCCTCCGCGGGCGGCGGGTCCTCGCCGCGATCGAGTCGCCGCAGTGGGCGGCGCGGTACGCGATCGACGGCGACGCGCTCTCCCGCTGGTCCAGCGGCTTCTCCGACCCGCAATGGCTGCGCGTCGACCTGGGCCGGCCCTACCGGCTCACCACCGTCACGTTGAAGTGGGAGAACGCGTACGGCATGCGCTATCGCGTCGAGACCTCGCTCGACGGCGCCACCTGGCACACGCTCTGGTCGACCACCTCGGGCCACGGCGGCACCGTCGGGGTGCCGGCCGCCGGCACGGCCGCTCGTTATGTCCGCATGTACGGCACCCAGCGCGTCAACCAGTACGGCTTCTCGCTGTACGAGGTCGAGGTCCGATGAACCGGCGGCTGCTCGTGTCCGACCTCGACGGCACGCTGCTGCGCCCGGACGGCACGTTGAGCGCGCGGACGATCGAGGTGGTGAACCGCTACCTCGCCGCGGGCGGGCTTTTCACGTACGCGACGGCCCGCTCGTTCACCACGGCGCGGCACGTGACGGCGCCGTTGTCACTGACCCTGCCCGTGATCACCTACGCGGGCGCCGTCACGGTGGACCCGCGCACCGGTGAAGCCCTGCCGGCCCAGCTGCTCGGGCCGTCCGTGGTGCGGGAGGTGCTGCGCCGTACGCGGGCAAGCCCGGAAGTGGAACCGATCTTCTTCGTGATGCACGACGGGCGTGATCGTGTGTGCTGGCGCGAGGGACGCCGTACGCAGGGGGTCGAGTCGTTCCTGGCCGCCCGGCCGGATGACCCGCGGCTGATGCCGGTGCCGGACTGGTCGGCGCTGGAGGAGGAGGCCGTCTTCTCCGTCGCGGTGATCGCCCCGCCCGCCGCGCTGGCCCCGCTCGCCGAGCCCGGGATCTTCGATTGTCACGCCGTGTATTCGCAGGACATCTACGCACCGCACCTGTGGTGGCTGGAGCTCACGTCGCGTGAGGGCACCAAGGCGGCGGCGCTGACCCGGTTGACGGCCGAGGTGGCCGCCGACGAGCTGGTGTGTTTCGGGGACAGCCCGAACGACCTGACCATGTTCGCGATGGCCGACGTGTCCCTCGCCGTGGGCAACGCCGTCCCCGAGGTGCTCGCCGCCGCCACCGAGGTGATCGGCGCGAACACCGAGGACGGGGTCGCCGAGTGGATCGAGGCGCTCGCCCGCCGCGACGGTCTCGCCGGCTTCGGCAGCTGAGGCCGCCGGGGTCCTGTTTCCGCACGGCGACCGGTGCGCGCCATCGACCGCCACCTCCCTCGCTCAATCGGCCGGTCGCGCCCACCGCCAGCTGAGCTCCGGTGTGGTAGGTGCGGGGCCGGGCAGCACCGGGCCGGTGCGCAGCCCGTCGAGCAGCATGGCCAGATAGCGCAGGCGCAGCTCGGTCGTGCGGCGCGGATCGGGCAGCCGGATGGCCGCGCACATCTCCAGGATCATCGTGATGTCGCCGGCCACCGCGCCCTCGCGCAGCTGCGGCCGGGCCCGGTCGAACACGGCCTCGGCGAGGCCGGCGGCCCGCACCGCGTCCGCCTCCATCTCGTCCGTCGGCGTGAACGTGCCGGCCAGATGCACGGTCAGCGAGTGCACGTCGGCCTCCACGACCGCGTGCAGGAAGGTCTCGAACCCGCTCCAGCCGTCCGGTTGCTCCGCCGCGCGCTGCGCCTCGGCGATGAACAGCAGCAACCCGTCGTGGCAGATCTTGCGCAGCAGCTCCTCCTTGCTCGGATAACGCCGGTAGAGCGCGCTGATCCCGACGCCGGCGCGCGCGGCGACGGCGGCGATGGGCGCCCGCCGGTCGTCGAGGAAGACCTGCCGGGCCGCCTCGAGGATCGCCACGTCGTTGCGGGCCGCCTGCCGTCCGCGCCCGGCCATCGTCGCTCCCATGCCGGCCAGCTTAGCGGAACGAAGTATTCCGCTCCAAGCACTTCCGTGATACCTTGATGCGGAACGAAAGATTCCGTTCCAGCGTGGGGAGCCGACATGACCGCGATCCGCCCGTTCCGCATCGACATCCCGCAGGCCGACCTCGACGACCTGCGCGACCGCCTCAACCGCACCCGCTGGACGCCGGAGATCCCCGGCCAGGGCTGGAGCCGCGGCGTCCCGGTGGACTACCTGCGCGGCCTCGCCGCGTACTGGGCCGACGGGTTCGACTGGCGAGCCGCCGAGGCCCGGCTCAACGAGCTGCCGCAGTTCCTCACCGAGGTCGACGGCCAGACCCTGCACTTCGCGCACGTCCGGTCGGCCAACCCGGCCGCGACCCCGCTGCTGATCACCCACGACTGGCCGGCCTCGTTCGCGCTGTACCTGCCGGTGGTCGAGGACCTGCGCGCCGACTTCCACCTCGTGCTGGTCAGCAACCCCGGCATCGCCTTCTCCGGCCCGCTGTCCGCGCCCGGCTGGACCACCGCGAAGACCGCCTCCGCGTTCCTCGAGATCATGTCGCGGCTGGGCTACGAGCGGTACGGCGTGCAGGGCACCGGCGGGGGCGGCGCGACCGCGGTGGAGATGGCCCGGCAGGCGCCCGACCGGGTGATCGGCGTGCACGTCAACGGGCACCTCACCTTCCCCAGCGGCGACCCGGCCGACTTCGACGGGCTCACCGAGGCCGAGCAGCAGCGCCTGGCCCGCCTGCAGGACTTCCGCGACGACAAGATGGGCTTCAACATCATCCAGTCGACGCGGCCGCAGACCCTGGCGTACGGGTTGCACGACTCACCCGTGGGCCAGCTCGCCTGGATCGTGGAGAAGTACCGGGAGTGGACCGACCCGGCGGCCGACCTGCCCGACGACGCCGTCGACCGTGACCTGCTGCTCACCAACGTCAGCCTGTACTGGTTCGCCGGCTCCGCGGGCTCGTCGGCGAACCTGTACTGGGAGGTCGCGCACGACCCGGCCACCTGGGCGCCGAAGCCGCGCACCACCGTGCCGCTCGGCGTCGCGCTCGGCGTCACCGACATCACGGTCCGCCGGTTCGCCGACCGTGAGGCGCCGGTGACGCACTGGACCGAGCTGCCGGCCGGCGGGAACTTCCTGTCCGCCGAGCAGCCACGGCTGTTCAGCGACGACGTGCGCGCCTTCTTCAGCAAGCTGTGATGGCGTCGCGGAGGATCCCGGCGGCCCGTCGCAGGTCGCCGGGGGCGAGGTGCGAGAAGCTCAGCCGGACCCGGTCGGCTCCGCCGCCGTCGACGAAGAACCGCGGGCCGGGCACGAAGGAGACGCCCTTCGCCTCGGCGACCGGCAGCAGGTCGCCGGCCGTGACCCCGTCCGGCAGGGGCAGCCACAGGAACCAGCCACCCGCCGGTGCGGTCACCCCGAGTGCGCCGGCGAGGGCATCCCGTTGCGTACGGTAATGGTCGCGCACCGCCGCGACGTGCTGCTCGTAGTCGCCGCTCGAGCCGAAGGCCGCCATCGCCATGGCCACCGAGTGGTTCACGCCGCCGCCGCTGTCCACGTAGCCCAGGCGTGCCAGCCGGCCGATCAGGGGAGGGGCCGCGTTGATCCAGCCCAGGCGCAGGCCCGGCGCCACCGTCTTGGCGAACGATCCCAGCCGTACCACCGGGGAGCCGCCGGCGAGCCGCCAGAGCGAGACCGGCGCCGGCGGGTCGTAGACCAGCTCACGGTAGGTGTCGTCCTCGACGATCGTGAGGTTCTCCGCCCGGGCCAGCTCGATCAGCGCCCGCCGGCGGTCGTCGCTCAGGCTGGTGCCGGTCGGATTGCCGAAGGTCGGCACCAGATACAGCATCGGCACGGTGCGGCCACCGGCCCGCAACATGCGGATCAGGGTTGTCAGCTCGGACGGCTCGCGGGGAGCCGGGCTGAGCGACACCCCGCAGTCCCGCAGGATCTCCAAGGCCAGGTGATAGGTCGGCGAGTCGACCAGCACCACGTCGCCGGGATGGGTCAGCAACGCGGTGACCAGGGCCAGGCCGTGCGACGCGCCCCCGGTCACGAAGAGCTGCTCCACGGTCGTCCCGCCGTCCTCCAGACGGTTCAGGTGATCGGTCAGCCAGTCGAGCAGGGGCGCGGGCCCCGTCGCGTACCCATAAGTCAGGCTTTGCCAGCCGAACCGGCGCAGCGACCCGGCCGATGCGCGCGCCCACGCCTGCACCGGCAGCAGCGACGGGTGTGGATGCCCCCAGCCCAGGTCGAGGATGCCCGGCCGGTGCTCGAACTGGATGACCGGGTGCGACACGCGGGCCCCTTCCGTAGGTTGGTTCGATGGAGATCTCCCCGACCGCCCTCGCCGACGTGCTCGGTCGCGGCCAGGTGATGGACAGCGGGATCCGTCCTCTGTGGTCACCGGTCCCGCGGATCAGCGGTCCGGCGTTCACCGTGCGCTGCCCGCCCGGCGACCATCTCATGTTGCACGCCGCGATCCACCGGGCGGAGCCGGGCACGATCATCGTGGTCGAGTCCGGCGACGTCGACCACGCCCTCGCCGGCGGCAATGTGTGCGCGGTCGCGCAGCGTCGCGGCATCGCCGGGTTCGTGGTGGACGGGCTGATCCGCGATCTGGTGGAGGTGCGGGCCATGCGTTTCCCGGTCCTCGCGCGGGGCGTCATCCCGGCGCCGGCGCTCAAGGCCGCGGTCCTCCCGCTCAACGTCCCGGTCCGGTGCGGCGGTGTGGCGGTGACCGCGGGCGATCTCGTGGTGGCCGACGAGGAGGGCGTGGCCGTGGTGCCGGCGGCGCGCGCCGGCGAGGTCCTCGCCGAGGTGCGCGCCAAGCAGGAGCCGACGCTGGACGAGTGGGAACGCGACCATCGCGCCCGCATCGATCACCTCCTGTCGGAGGCCGGGTGGCAGAGTGACCACCCATGAAGCTTCTGCTGCCGGACAGCGTGGACCTCAGCGCGTTGACGCTTCCCGCCGGGGTGACCGGCCTGCCGTACGCGGTCTCCGAGCCGATCCCCGACGACCACGCCGACGCGGACTTCCTGGTCGTGTGGGGCAATCCGGGCGATCAGCTGCGGGATGCCGCGTCCCGGCTGTCCCGGCTGCGCTGGGTGCAGACCCTCGCCGCCGGGCCCGACATGGTGATCGCCGCCGGCTTCCCGCCCTCCGTCGTGATCACCTCGGGCGGCGGGCTGCACGACCTGACCGTCGCCGAGCACGCGCTGGCCCTGATCCTGGCCGCGGCGCGCGAGCTGCCCAAGCTCACCCGGGCGCAGATCGGCCACCGGTGGGCCGCCGAGTCGGGCGGCCTGCGGCCGGTCAGGGACCCGGACCATTTCCGTACGCTGCGGGACGCGCACGTGGTGATCTGGGGTTTCGGCGGCATCGCCGCGACCCTGGCGCCGTACCTGTCGATGCTGGGCGCCCGGGTGACCGGCGTGGCCCGCAGTGCCGGTGAGCGGCACGGGTTCCCGGTCGAGACCGAGGCGGCCCTGCCGTCGTTGCTGCCCACCACCGACGTTCTGATCAACATCCTGCCGGCCACCGCGGCCACCGAGAAGATCGTCGATGCCGCGGTGCTCGGGTTGCTGCCGCCGAAGGCGTGGTTCGTGAACGTGGGGCGGGGCGCGACCGTCGACGAGGAGGCGTTGCTCGCGGCGCTGCGGTCGGGGCGGCTGGCCGGGGCGGCCCTGGACGTCTTCTCGGTCGAGCCGCTGCCCGTGTCGTCGGGATTGTGGGACGAGCCGAACGTCATCATCACGCCGCATGCGGCCGGCGGCAGGCCGTTGGGTGCGGCCGAGCTGATCCGGTCGAACCTGGAGGCGTTGCTGGACGGGCGCCCGCTGCGCAACGTCGTGGAGCGGACCCGGTGACCGGACCCGAGGAGGTCCGTGGTCGACTGATGGTGCCGGGGCGGTGAGCCCCGGCGTGGGTCGGTACGGGGAGGGGAGCGGGGCCGTGGACTCCGGTGCCGGGCGCGACGCCCTGGTGGAGGCCCGGGTGAGGGAGCACCTTCAGCCGGGCGAGACGTTCCGGGCGGCGGTCTGGGTGAGCCGGGCCGACGGGCGCGCGGTGGTCGGGATGACGCGCGCCGAGATGTCACCGTTCCGGTTCCGTCGGCGCGTGCCCGAGGGTCCCGGCGCCCGCCGCGGCGTCAACGGGGCGCCGCGCAGCCTCGCCGTCGGGCTGGACGAGCACATCCGCATCGTCACCGACCCCCGGGTTCTCGCCCTCACCGACCGCCGCCTCATGGTCCTGTCGAAACGGGGCTCCTGGCGCGACCTGCTCCGCCCGGCCTCCGGCGGCGTGCCGCCGCTGCGCCTGCGCTGGGAGTGCCCGCGCGCGGACCTCGTGTCGGCGACCGAGCAGGACGGCCGCATGCGCCTCACCTTCACCGACGGTTCCGCCGTCACCCTGCTCACCCCGTCCGCCCACGTCCAGCCCTTCCTGGCCGGCTGACCGCCCGTCCGGTGCTCGCTCACCCGTCGCCCCCGACGGTCCTGCTGACCGATGCGACGCTCCGGACGGCCCGGCGCAGCAGGCACTCCGGGGCGCATCGGGACGCCGGAGGACAAGCAGGCGGCCAGCCCGTCCAGGAAGTCCTCGCGGCGGCGCTGCGGCGGGACTGCCGGATCATCCGCCGGCTGCCGGACCGGCGGGTTCTCGCCGGGGTGTTCCGCGCGGGAGAAGCCGCCGGCATCGATGGCCACCTCCTCACGGTGGCCGTCGCGCGGTCCCTCGCGTGGCGTCGGCCAGGGAAGCGGAGATCCGCCGGGTCGGCCACCGAGCGAGGGCCCGGGCGAACGAATGGCGCCCGGAGAACAATTCGCCCGCGAATATCTAGGCCTTCTCCAGGCCGGCCGCGATCCGCTCCAGCGTCTCGCGCAGCGCCCGGGCCGCCGGTGACGCCGCGCCCGCCAGCCGCTGCGCGGTGAAGACCGTGCGGCGCGGGGAGGCGGGCAACCCGATCAGCCGGCAGCCCGCCTCCCGCCCGGCCCACACCAGGTCCGGGATGAGCGCCACCGCGTTGCCCGACTCGACCAGCCGGATGTGCGCCTGCAGGTCCGCGGTCTCGTAGCGCACGTCGGGCTCGAAGCCGGTGCTGCGGCACAGCTGCTCCGCGAAGTGCCGCGACGCCGCGCCGCGCGGCTCCATCACCCACGGCATCCGCCACGCGTCGTCCAGCGACGTCACCGGATGCAGCGCCCGGTCCTCGAACGGCAGCGCGAGCCGGATGGCGTCGGTGATCAGCGGCCGCCGGTCCAGGCCGGGATGGTGTGGCGCGGCGTGCGCCGGGTACTGCTCAGCGATGACCATGTCGAAGTCGCGCGCCCAGGTCTCGCGCAGCGCTTCCTCGGGTTCCCGCTGCACCATCTCGACCCGGACGCCGGGGAACGCGTTCGCCATCTCGCGCAGCGTGTCCGGCATGAGCGCCAGCGCGGCCGACTGGAACACCGCGACCCGGACCCGGCCGCTGACGCCGTCGGCCGAGGCCTGCAGCCGTGCCTCGGCCCGTTCGAGGGTGTCGAGCACCTCGCCGACCGACTCGACCAGCGCCTCGGCCTGCGGGGTGAGCTGTACCCGGCGGCCGGCCTTGCGCAGCAGGGTCATGCCGGTCTCCTTCTCCAGCAGGCTTAGTTGCTGGGAGACGGCGGACGGCGAGAAGTTGAGCGCCTCGGCCACGGCCGCGAGGGTGCCGCGGACGGCGAGCTCGCGCAGCAGCACGAGGCGGCGGATCTCCAGCATCGGTGGTTCCACTCCTCGGGAACGGGTAAGCAGAACTGAAGAGTATCCGTCAACAACCGTCGCTTTTCCTGAAGGGACGTCGGAAGGACACTGACCGCATGGCTGACATCGCCCACCCGCCGGCGCCGGTGACCCCGGCCGCCGACATCGAACTCGCCCACGAGGCGGTCGCCCTCGTCCGCCGCTGGCTGCACGAGGCCTCGTCGATCCCGGTCACCGGCTCGGCCGCCCAGCTTGCGGGCGTGCTGCGCGACCCCGACGGGCTGCGGTTCACGGTGGGCTTCGTCGACGGCGTGGTCCGGCCCGAGGACGTCCGGGTCAGTGCCCGCGCCCTGGCCGCGCTCGCCCCCGACGTCCCGCGTTTCCTGCCCGCGCCGCTGCGGGCCGCGGTGCGCGCCGGCGGCAAGCTCGCCCCGGTGATGCCCGGCGTCGTCGTGCCGATCGCCCGGCGCGTGCTGCGCCGCATGGTCGGCCACCTCATCGTCGACGCCACCGACGCGAAGCTGGGCCCGGCCATCGCGAAGATCAAGAAGCGCGGCGTCAGCCTCAACGTCAACCTGCTCGGCGAGGCCGTCCTCGGCCGCGGCGAGGCGACCCGCCGGCTGCGCGAGACCGAGCGGCTGCTCGCCCGCCCCGACGTCGACTACGTGTCGATCAAGGTGTCGTCGACCGTCACGCCGCACAACCCGTGGGCGTTCGACGAGGCCGTCGACGACATCGTCGAGGAGCTGACGCCGCTGTTCACCCTCGCGGCGACGGCGCGCACCCGCAAGTTCGTGAACCTCGACATGGAGGAGTACAAGGACCTCGACCTCACCATCGCGGTGTTCACCCGGCTCCTCGACCAGCCCGAGCTGGAGAAGCTGGAGGCGGGCATCGTCCTGCAGGCGTACCTGCCGGACGCCCTCGCCGCGATGACGCGGCTGCAGGAGTGGTCGGCCGCCCGCCGGGCCCGCGGCGGCGCCGGCATCAAGGTCCGCCTGGTCAAGGGCGCCAACCTGCCGATGGAGCGGGTCGAGGCGACCGTGCACGGCTGGCCCGTCGCCACCTGGGGCAGCAAGCAGGAGACCGACACGAACTACAAGCGGGTGCTGGACTACGCGCTGGACCCGCAGCGGATCCGCAACGTCCGGCTCGGCGTGGCCGGTCACAACCTCTTCGACATCGCCTACGCGTGGCTGCTCGCCGGCCGCCGCGGGGTCCGCGACGGCATCGAGTTCGAGATGCTGCTCGGCATGGCCGAGGGCCAGGCCGAGGTGGTCCGGCGCGAGGTGGGCGGTCTGCTGCTCTACACCCCGGTCGTACGGCCGGAGCAGTTCGACGTCGCGATCGCGTACCTGATCCGGCGTCTCGAGGAGGGCGCGAGCACCGAGAACTTCATGTCCGCGGTGTTCGAGCTGGATTCCGACCCGGAGCTGTTCGCGCGCGAGCGGGACCGGTTCCTGGCGTCGCTCGCCGACCTCGACGACGCCGTGCCGCCCCCGCACCGCGTGGCGGCCCGGTTCACCGCCGTACCGGAATCGTCCTTCGGGCATTTCGAGAACACGCCGGACACCGACCCGTCGGTGCAGGCCAACCGCGACCTGGTGCGCGGTGTCCTGGCCCGGGTGCCGTCGTCGGCGCTGGGCGTCGAGACGATCACCAAGGCCCGGATCTCCGACGAGTCGATCCTGTCCGCCGCTCTGGAAGGGGCCACGGCGGCCGCGGAGGGCTGGGGCAGGCTCAGCGGCGCCGAGCGCGCCGGGATCCTGCACCGCGTCGGCCACGCCATCGAGGCCCGGCGCGCCGACCTGATCGAGGTGATGGCCGCCGAGACCGGCAAGACCGCCGACCAGGCCGACCCGGAGGTGTCCGAGGCCGCCGACTTCGCGCACTACTACGCCGAGCTGGCCCGCGAACTGGACACGGTGGACGGCGCCGTCGCGGTGCCGGCGAAACTGACCCTGGTCACGCCGCCGTGGAACTTCCCGGTGGCCATCCCGGCCGGGTCGATGCTCGCCGCCCTGGCCGCCGGTTCCGCCGTCGTGATCAAGCCGGCCCCGCCCGCCGAGCGCTGCGGCGCGGTCCTTGCCGAGATCATCCGCCCGGTGCTGCCGGACCCGCGGCTGCTCACCCTGCTGCAGGTCGAGGAGAAGCAGCTGGGCCGCGAGCTGATCGCGCATCCGCTGGTCGACCGGGTCGTGCTGACCGGCGCGTACGAGACCGCCGAGCTGTTCCGCTCGTTCCGGGAGGATCTGCCGCTGCTCGCCGAGACCAGCGGCAAGAACGCCATCATCGTGACCCCGAGCGCGGACCTCGACCTGGCTGTGAAGGACGTGGTGGCGTCCGCGTTCGGCCACGCCGGGCAGAAGTGCTCGGCCGCGTCGCTGGTCGTGCTCGTCGGGTCGGTGGCCCGGTCCCGCCGGTTCCGCACCCAGCTGCTGGACGCGGCGTCGTCGCTCACCGTGGGGTATCCGGCCGACGCCCGTACGCAGGTCGGCCCGGTCATCGAGCCCGCCACCGGCAAGCTGCTCGACGGCCTCACCAGGCTCGGCCCCGGCGAGAGCTGGCTGCTGCAGCCGAAGCAGCTGGACGACAGCGGCCGCCTGTGGAGCCCCGGCATCCGCGACGGCGTGCGCCGCGGCTCGGAGTACCACCGGGTCGAGTACTTCGGCCCGATCCTGGGCGTGATGACCGCGGAGACGCTGGACGAGGCGATCGACCTGGTCAACGAGGTCGACTTCGGCCTGACCTCGGGCCTGCACTCGCTGGACCCGCAGGAGGTCGGGACCTGGCTGGACCGCATCCAGGCGGGCAACCTCTACGTCAACCGGGGGATCACGGGTGCGATCGTACGGCGTCAGCCCTTCGGTGGCTGGAAGCGCTCGGCGGTCGGCCCCGGCACGAAGGCGGGCGGCCCGAACTACCTGATCGGCCTCACCGGCTGGGAGCCCGGGCACGCGACGTCGGACGCCGAGGTCACCCACCCCGCCGTGCGCCGGCTGCTGGCCGCCGCGGGCGAGGTTTTCGAGGCCGACGAAACGGCCTTCATCGCCCGGGCGGCGGCGAGCGACGCTTCGGCGTGGCGGTCGGTCTTCCAGGCGTCCGACGTGTCCGGCCTGTGGGCCGAGCGCAACGTCCTGCGGTACCTGCCGGTCCCGGTGACCGTGCGGCTCGCGGCCGGCGGCTCGGTGCCGCAGCTGGTGCGCGTGGTCGCGGCCGGGTTGCTGGCCGGCGCCCCGCTGCGCGTGTCGGTGGCCGACGCGCTGCCGCTGGGGCTGACCTCGGCGATCGGCCAGGTCGCCGTCGAGGACGACGCGACCTGGGCCGCGGGCCTGTCCGCCGGCCGGGTGCGCTTGATCGGCGCGCCGGCCGCGTCGGCCGGCCCGAGCCCCGACCTGGCCGTCTGGGCCGGTCCGGTCACCGAGTCCGGGCGGGTGGAGCTGCTGCCGTTTGTGCACGAGCAGGCGGTCAGCATCACCGCCCACCGCTTCGGCAACCCCGACGAGCTGGCGGCGTCGGTCCTCTGACGACGCGCTCAGGCGGGGCGCCCGCCGGCGCCGCGGCTCTCGATGGCCCTGACCGTCCCGGCCAGGGTCTTCGAGAGCACCCCCTTGCCCACCGACGCGAGCAGCGCGCCGATCAGCTTCCCCTTGAGGTTCTTGCCCTCGCGCACCACGACCACGTCGAGGTCGGTGGTCCCGTCCGGCTTCGGCGTGATCGTGTACGTGTGCCCGGACGCCCCGCCCCAGATGTTCGAGTCGACGGTCCGCATCGTGATCCGGCGCGGGTCCGTCCAGTCGTACTCCAGCCGCTCCCAGAAGCCTCCCGACCCCTCGGTGACGTCGGCGTGCCCCGGCGACCGCGAGTGCACCCGCAGGCGGTCGTCGGCGCTGTTGCCGAACAGCTCCTGCCGCCCCGGCCCGAAGTCGGTGATGCCGGCGACGAGCTGCTCGGGCGTGGCGGTGGTGTTCTGATGCAGGCGGATGGTGGGCATCGTCGCTCCTGACGTGGGCCGGCGTTTGGTTGGCTGCCTCAGCCTGGCGCGCGCCGGCCCGGTCCCGAGCCAGGGGGAGACCCTAGCGACGACCCTGGTCCGTCTGAGGTCCCGGCCGATCCAGCGCCTGCAGCACGGCCAGGAAGCCGGACCGGTCCTGCTCGGCGACGCCGGCCAGCAGGGTGTCCTCCGCCGCGCGGATGTCGGCCCGCACCGCCGCGTGCAGCTTGCGGCCGGCGGGGGTCAGGTTCAGCACGCGTACGCGGCGATCCGCCGGATCGGGCTCGCGCGTGATCAGTCCCCGCCGTTGCAGATCGTCGAGCACCGGGATGAGCCGGGTCTTGTCGGCGCCGATGGCTGCGGCGAGCGCCGCCTGCGTGCGGGTGGCTCGCCGGTCCAGCGCGCTCAGCGCCACGTAGGCCCACATCGAGATGCCGTGGGCGGCCAGGATCGGCTCCTCCATCGCGATCAGGCGGCGGCCGAGCCGCGCCACCATGGCTCCGAGATCCGCGCGCTGCACGACCTCACTCTTTCACGCCTTGACAGATAGTAGGCGCAAGTAGATCGTAGGCATGCGCTTACGATTCGGATGCCGCGGACGGACGCGGCGGGTCGCACAGCGGGAAGGGGACCACTCATGGCAATCCAGCTGGGCATGATCGGGCTCGACGTGCGTGATCTTCGCAGGTCGATCGACTTCTACCGCCTCCTCGGCCTCGGCATCCCGGAACCGGAGCCGGGCCGTCGCGTGTCGCTGCTGCGGATGGACAGTGGTGTCAGCCTGGTCCTGGCGGAGGGCTTCGCGGCCGCCGCCGATCCGGCCTGGGTCCGCCCGGAGCGCGGCTACCAGCAGGTCCTGGAGTTCTTCGTCGGCGACGACGCGGCCGTCGACGCCGAGTGGGCCAGGCTCACCTCGGCGGGCCACCACGGCCGGATGGCGCCCGCGAGGACCGCCGGACCGTACGCGGCGATGGTCGACGACCCGGACGGCAACGTCGTGCTGATCTCCTCGGACGCCGCCGCGGATCCCGGCGCCGCGACGACCTAACGCGGCGTCACGCGGTAGATCGCGCCGGCCAGGTCGTCGCTGACGTACAGCGCCTTGTCCGGCCCCTGCACCGCCATCACCGGCCGCCCCCAGCGCGACCCGTCCGCCGCCTGGAAGCCGGTCAGCAGGGTCTGCTGCGGCCCCAGCGTGCCGTCGCGCCAGGCGAAGAACGACACCTCCGGCGCGCGCGGCGGCTTGCGGTTCCACGAGCCGTGGACGCCGACCAGGGCGCCCGCCCCGTACGCCCCGGGGATGCCGGACGCGAAGCTCAGGCCCAGCGGCGCCGAGTGCGCCCCCATGCCCTGCTCGACCGGCGGGAGGGACGCGCAATCCAGCTTTGATCCGTCCGGATTCGTCTGGATGTCCCGGACGAACGGGCGGGCCGTGTAGCTCAGCGGCGAGTCGGAGGCGCCCGGCGACAGATCGGGGTCCGGGTTGCAGTACGGCCATCCCAGGTCGCGGCCCTCGGTCAGCTTCGCGAGCGGCTCCAGCGGATGATCGTTGACGTACGACTGGAGAACGTCGCCCTTGTCCGGTCCGTCGTACGGGTACTCGACGTTGTCCCGGTTGTTGACCGCCGTCCACACCCCACCGTCGGGATCGATCGCGAGCCCGGTGCCGTTGCGCACGCCGTGCGCGAACACCGAGTACTTCTCGCCGCCCGGCGGCACCCGCAGGATCGACGCCCGCTCCGGCGTCGCGTCCCGGTCCTCGGCCGAGATGTTGCCGGTGGACCCGATCGAGACGTAGAGAGCACCGTCCCGGCCCACCGCCACGCTCTTCAGCGCGTGCGCGTACGCCCCGCCCAGCTCGGGACTCTTGGCGTCCGGCAGCCCGTCCACGACGACCTTCCTCGCCGAGAGCGACCCCGCGCCGTACGTGAAGCTGTCGACCTTGTCGCTCTCCGCCAGATAGAGCGTGTCGCCCGCGAAAACCAGCCCGTGCGGCTGGTTCAGCCCGCTGACCAGCGTCTGCGCCGAGGCGGGGGAACCGGGGGAGAGCGCGAGGACATCACCGAACTTGGGTCGCGACACCAGCAGCCGCCCGTCCGGCGCGAAGGCGAGCAACCGGGCGCTCGGCACCCGCGCCCAGACCGACACCGTCCAGCCGGGCGGCGCCTGCACCGACCGCGTCACGTCGAACGGCGCGGCGCGGTCGGCCGCCTGGACCGTCGTGCCCACCAGGGCCGGCACGGCGGCCGTGCCGGACGACGGGGGCACGGTGGTGGCGGGGGCCGCGGCCGGCGCGTCGGTGGAGCAGGCGGCGAGGGTCAGCCCCAGACCGGCGGCCAGGGCCGCGCGATACACAGTCTTCACCGGTGCATTCTGGCGCTCAACGTCCTCCCGCGCGACCGCCAGGACATGATCGAGCCGATCGAGACGGCCGACAGGATCGACCCGATGGCCACGAAGGAGCCGATGGACCCGATCGAGACGGCCGAGCCGATGGAGCCGATGGACAGCACCGAACCGGTCGAGCCGATCGACAGCACCGAGCCCTTGGACCACAGGCTGAGCACCGAGCCCTCGGACCGGTACGACAACACCGAAGCGCGCATGCGCCGATCATCGCGCGGCGCGGGCCGGCCGGGAACCCGTGCCGCCCGGGCGTTCGGCACCCCGTCCGGGCGTGCGAGTAGCCGATCGGTCACCTCACGTCGTCCGGAAGGGTTGCCTGCGCCGATCAAAACCGGTCTATGGTCTGTCGTATGAACAGCGGGGACGACTCGGCTGTGGTGGTGCCCCGGCCCCGCAACCAGGGCCCGGCCGACCGGTTCACCGTCGGCGACCGCAACGGCGGCGGCGAGCTGTCCGGCGGCCCGAAGAACGGCGCGGTCTGGGTCAACTGCTTCCTCGGTACGGGTGTGACCGTGCGCGTCTCCGCCCAGGAGGCCGAGGAGTTCGGGCTGTGGCTCATCGAGTGCGCCCGGGCGAGCCGGCAGACCCGCCCTAAGTAGCCGGTCAGGCGCCGAACCAGCGCGTCAGGGCGTCCCGCAGCTCCTGCTGATCCTCGCCGGCCCAGGCCACGTGGCCGTCCGGCCGCAGCAGCACGGCCGGCGCCTCAAGCTCCTCGCTGACGTCGACGACGTGGTCCACGCGCCCGGCCCAGCCCCGCGCCGACAGCCGGCCGGTCTGGTCGAGCAGCAGGCCGCGACCGGCGTGCATCAGGTCGTAGAGACGGCCGTGCTTGAGGCCGACGTCGCGCAGCCGCCGGCCCACCAGGTCGGGGCCGTCGCCCAGGTCGTAGCGGATGCCGATGCCGCTGACCTTCTCCATCAGGTACCGGTTCACGTCGTCGAGGTCCATCAGCTCCGACAGCAGGTCGCGCACCGCCCGGGGACCCGGCTCGGCGGAGATCAGGTGGGCCTGGGCGCGGCTGGTCCGCAGCACGTCCGCGGCCACCGGGCGGCGTTCCGGCTCGTAGGTGCCGAGCAGATCGATCCGGTCGCGGACCGCCGCGGCCAGCTTCCAGCCCAGGTTGAACGCGTCCTGGATGCCCAGGTTGAGGCCCTGCCCGCCGGTCGGCGGGTGCACGTGCGCGGCGTCGCCGGCCAGCAGGACCCGCCCGTCGCGGTACCGCTCGGCCAGCCGGGTGGCGTCGCCGAAGCGGGACAGCCAGCGCGGCTCGTGGATGCCGAAGTCGGTGCCGGCGAACGCTCGCAGCCGTTCCCGCAGTTCCGGCAGCGTCGGCGGATCGTCCGACAGGCTCGCGGCCGGTGCCACGAACCGGAACATGCCGTCGCCGAGCGGGATCGCGCCGAAACCGTGCTCGGTCCGGCGGACCTCGGCGATCGCGGCGGCCAGCTCGTCCGGCGGCACCGTCGTGCGCACCTCGCCGAGCAGCCACTCGCGGCGGGCGGGCTCGCCGGGGAACGCGATGCCGAGCAGGCGGCGCACCGTGCTGCGGCCGCCGTCGCAGCCGACCAGGAAGCGGGCCCGCAGCCGGGTGCCGTCCGCCAGCTCGGCCGTCACCCCCTCGTCGTCCTGGCCCACGCCGATCAGCTCCGCGGAGTACCGGATCTGCGCGCCCAGCTCGGCGGCGCGCTCGGTCAGCACACGCTCGACGACGTGCTGCAGGATGCCCAGCTGATACGGGTGGGCGGTGTCCAGGCGTGGCGGGGCCGGCTTGACGATGCCCGCGAACCCGTGCAGCGGGTACTGCTTGCCCAGCGCCAGGAAGCGGTCCAGGATGCCGCGCTGATCCATGATCTCGAGGCTGCGCACGTGCAGGCCCAGCGACCCCGGCTGCCGCCGCTGCCGCTCCTTCTCCAGCACGACCACCCGCACGTCGTGCAGCCGCAGCTCGGCGGCGAGCATCGTGCCGGTCGGCCCGCCGCCCGCAATGATCACGTCAATCATGAAGGTCCCCCATGGATTCGCGCTCGGGCCGCCGATTCTGCGCGCTCACCCCGGTCTTGCGGCAAGACCCCCGGTCCGCTATACGTTGGAGGTGGCCAGGGATGGCCTTTCTTTGTGCCCGCAGAGCCTTTTGGGCACCTTTGGTTCCGGAACCTGAGCGAGATGTCCGGAGCCGTCGTTAATGCGGCCCCGGCGGCCGGTTCCCGCGCTTGACATGCGTCCGCGTCTATTGCTTTCTGTGACCCAGTTGTTTGCACCCTGGTCACCGGAAGGATCTTTGCGCATGACGACACGCGCCGGGCGGCCCACCGGCCGCCGGCTCTGGGGACGCCTCCTCGCTGCCTGCCTCGCGGTGTTCACCGCGAGCGCGCTGACCGCGACGTCCGCCTCCGCCGCTCCCTCCGCCCTTTCCGGACGCCTCGCGGCCGCCCCGGGTCTCGGCCCCAACGTCACCGTCTTCGACCCGTCGATGCCGGTCGCCGACATCCAGGCCAAGCTGGACGCGACCTGGGCCAAGCAGGTCGACAACGAGATGGGCACCGACCGGTACGCCTTCCTGTTCAAGCCTGGCACGTACGGGACGGACGCCCAGCCGCTTCAGATCAAGGTGGGCTACTACACCGAGATCAGCGGGCTCGGCGCCGACCCCGGCGACGTCGTGATCAACGGCAAGGTGGAGGTCTACAACCGCTGCCTGGCCGACGGCGGCACCAGCAACTGCCTGGCGCTGGTGAACTTCTGGCGCACCGTCTCCAACCTGTCCGTCCACATCAACGCGGCCGGTCAGGACGGTTGCCGCTCCACGGCGAACTTCTGGGCCGTCTCCCAGGCGGTCTCGATGCGCCGGCTCAACATCAGCGGCGGCACGTTGTCGCTGATGGACTACTGCACCGCCGGCCCGCAGTACGCCAGCGGCGGCTTCATCGCCGACTCCACGCTGCCGTCGGTGACCAACGGCTCGCAACAGCAGTGGCTGACCCGCAACAGCAAGATCGACGGCTGGTCGAACGGCGTCTGGAACCAGGTCTTCGCCGGCGTGCAGGGCGCGCCCAGCGAGGCCGGCTTCCCCGACCCGCCGTACACCACGCTGGCCACCACCCCGGTCAGCCGCGAGAAGCCCTACCTGTTCGTGGACGACCAGGGCAGGTGGAACGTCCGGGTGCCCTCCGTGCAGCGTGACAGCAGCGGCGTCTCGTACGCCGACGGGCTCACCCCCGGCCGTACGCTCCCGCTCTCGGACTTCTTCGTCGCGAAGCCCTCGGACCCGCAATGGCTGATCAACGCGAAGCTGCTGGCGGGCAAGAACCTGCTGTTCACCCCGGGTGTGTACGACGTGGACCAGAGCCTTCTGGTGCTGCACCCGAACCAGGTCGTCCTCGGGATCGGCCACGCCACGCTGACCGCGGTCAACGGTGCGACGCCGCTGCGGGTCGCCTCGGTGCCGGGCGTGATCGTCGCCGGGGTCACCATCGACGCCGGTCTCCAGGAGTCGAAGGCGCTGCTGCAGGTCGGCCTGTCGTCGACCGGCGGCCTGTCGTCGGCGGCCAACCCGATCACCCTCAACGACGTCTACTTCCGCGTCGGCGGCCCGCACGTCGGCAAGACCGACACCGCGCTGCAGGTCAACAGCAACAACGTGATCATCGACCACACCTGGGTGTGGCGCGCCGACCACGGCGTCGAGGGCTTCACCGACACCGAGCGCTGGAACACCAACATCGGGCGCTACGGCGCCGTGATCAACGGCGACAACGTGACCGCGACGGGCCTGTTCGTCGAGCACTTCCAGAAGTACAACACGGTCTGGAACGGCGACGACGGCACGACGATCCTCTACCAGAACGAGCTCCCGTACGACCCGCCCACGCAGGCGGACTGGATGAACGGCCCGGTGCTCGGCTACGCCGGTTACAAGGTCGGCGACAAGGTCAGGACCCATGCGCTGTACGGCGCGGGCGTCTACGTGTTCAACCAGAACAACCCGTCGATCCACACGGCGAACGGCTTCGAGGTGCCCGAGCGCCCCGGCGTCAGGCTGCACCACATCATGACCGTCAACCTCAGCGCCGGCGTGATCGACCACGTCGTCAACGGCGTGGGCGCGGCGGCCGACACCACCAGGATCGGCGTCCCGGTCTTCGTGACCGACTATCCGTGAGAAGGTTCGGCTGGGCCGTCCGCGGCCCAGCCGTTCACGGTGGCGAGCAGTTGCTCGTACCGTTCGCGCCGGGGCTGAGCCTGGACCAGCATCGTGAGCGTGTCCCGCCGTACGGTGCCGGTGCCGCTGCGGGCCCGTTCCTCGGCGAACAGCACGGCGACCCGGCGCATCGTCAGGCGGAAGTCCTCGTCGCGGGTCAGCTCGGCCAGTTCCTCCCACGCGTCGCGCTGCGCCGCGGCCGGCCGCGGGGGCAGCACCGGCGTCCAGGACCGCCGGATGCCCTCGAGGGCCGGATCGGCGATCCCGCCGAAGACATCGTCGAGAAAGGCGTCGATGAGCCGCCGGCGTTCCGCGTCATCCAGCCGTGCCCGATCCGACACCCTGATCATCTCCTCGTCACTGAGCCCCGGCCGGGCCATCGCGGCCAGGGTCGCGTACCGGCGCCGGAGCGTCCCGATCTGCATGGCGACGGCCGCCGCATGCGCTCGCGCGACGTCCGCGAGCGGGGCCTCCCGCTCCGCGACCTTCCGCACGGTCGCGAGGTCGACCCCGAGCTCCCGGAGCGTCCGCACAAGCGACACCCGCACGACGGCCGCTGCGTCGAAGACCCGGTGCCCGCGCCGATCGCGCCCCGAGGCCGGAACGACCCCGCGGTCGGCCCAGAACCGAAGGGTCTTGACGCTCACCCCCGCAAGCCGGGCAAGCTCCCCGATCGCATAACCCCGTTCCGCATCCACGGACGAAACAATGCCGCCTCCCCCAGGGGGAGCCGCAACCGGCCACACCCGACCCCGCCCTTCACCGCGCTCCGGCGCCTCACGGCCGCACCCGGGGTCCCGTACTCCAGCGTCCGGTGCGCTGGCCTGCTGCCGCGCCTCGCGCTCCAGTGTCTGGTGCGCCTGCCCGGCGCTGCGCGCCTCCCGCGCCAGCGGCCGGTGCGCTGGCCTGCTGCCGCGCCTCGCGCTCCAGTGTCTGGTGCGCCTGCCCGGCGCTGCGCGCCTCCTGCGCCAGCGTCTGGTGCGCCTTCCCGCCGCCGCGCCTCCTGCTTCAGCGTCTGGTGCGCCTGCCCGCCGCCGCGCCCTCACGCTCAGCGTCTTGCCCTTTCCGCACGCCGCGTCACCGGCGCCTTGCGCTTCCCGTTCAGCGCGTAACGATCCGCAATCCGGCGTCCGCGGTCCCCGTGCACCGCCATCGCGCCGCTTACGGCGCCTACCGCATTGCGGCACAAAGATCCCCCGCGCGCCGGCGTACGGAAGGGGAGTGGCGGCAGCGATGCGGCGACTCTGCTGCTCGCGCGATGCCGCTGCGGCGACTCTGCTGCTCGCGCGACTCCGCTGCTCGCGGGATCCCGCTGCTCGACTCCGCCGGGCGTCCGTGACCGCGTCTCGGCCGTCGTCGCAAGATCGCCTTCAGCGGCGCTCGACGACGCCGCAAGCTGGGGGGTGGATGCCTCCTGGCGGGATAGACACCCACCCCAACGCTTATCTTGCTGCCGCGACTGCCCGCGCTGCCATATCCCAAAGGACCGACAACCTCCACCACCCGGCTGAACTGCACCCGCCTTCGCCAAAGAACTAGGTTCCTAGGACGCCCTACCCATGGTGCCGTGCACGGTTGTCGAGCGAGGAGGTTACTGCCTGAACAGCGACGGCGCTTCGCCAAGGGCGGCGGCGGAACCACGGCCATCCGTCACCCGTCCCGAGCCCGGCACCGCGCGGCCAGCTGCTAGGAGATGCGGGCCGTCGGGAGGATTGCAGTCGGCTGGCAAGAGATCGCAGCCGGCCCCGGCAGAAGGATCGCAGCCGGCCCCGGCGGGGGAATCGCGGCCGGCCCGGCAGAAGACCTGGACCACCGCGATCGCGGCGCCTCCGCGTCAGCCTGGACCACCTCGTTCGGGGTGGCCCGAAGGTGACATCATGGCATCGCGTCCTCGTCGGCCAGCCACTCGCGCACCTCGGGCTCGGCCGTGGTCAGGCGGTCGGCCTCCTCGCCGGCGGTGCAGGTCATCATCGCCACGGTGACCGTGTCGTCCTGGCGGGCCACGACGCGCAGCACGCCGCCGCTGTCGACCCAGCGTTGCAGGATGCGGATGTCGTCGGCCATACCTGAGTCTGCCTCGTGTGACGGGCCCTCAACCAGGGCACTCGGGCAACGGGCGCGAATGAACCGCGGCGTGCGCAATGGCGTACGAAGTTGCACAGTGCAAGTGTGTAGGCAGTGCCCACGTGAAGGCAGCGGAAAGGACGAGGGAGATGAGCTTGGAGACAACGACGTCGCAGGCCACCGGCGTGCGGCCGGGGGTCGCCCGGCCGGGCACGAGCCCACTGGTCTGGCAGCGCACCGACACGATCGGCACCGAGCTGGTCTTTCCCGACGGGCCCCGGGCGATGTCCGGGACCGCGGTGGTCGGCGGCCCCAAGCCGTACACCACGAGATGGCACGCCGCGTTGGGCACCGACGACGCCGTACGCAAGCTGGCAGTTGTCTGTGAAGGGCATGGCTGGCGCCGGGAGCTGGAGCTGACCCGCGGCGACGACGGCTGGGAATGCCGGACGGAGTCGGCGGGTGAGCTCGACGGACCCGAGCCGGGCATCGCGGACCCGGGCGGCCTGCCCGATGTGGTGCGGCTTCCGTCGTCGCCGGTGTTCCTGACCTGGGCGATGCGGGCGCTCGGGGTGACCGCCGGGGGAGAGGCGGTGACCGCGCCGACCGCGCGGGTGCTGACGCCGTCGCTGGCCGTCGTGGTGGGCGAGTCGCGCTACCAGCGGCTGGGTGATCACCGGCTGCGCGTGTCGGGCGACGAGCCGGCCGCCAGCTACGACCTGGACGCGGCGGGTGTGGTGACCTACCAGCCGGGGCGGCTACGCATCGTTCGCTGACGCGGCGACGCGGCGCAGGAACTGCAGATTCGACCCGGTGGTGCGGAGCTGGTCGAGAAGCTGACGCATGGTTCCCGTACGGTCGGGGCCGCCCAGCGCTCGACGCAGCCGGGTCACCACGGCCCGTTCGGCGGGCCCGAGCAGGGCCTCGTCGTGCCGGGTGCCGGTGGTCGCCACGTCGATCGCCGGGAAGAGGCGAGCTTGCGCGAGCGTACGGTCCAGTTTGAGCTCGGCGTTGCCGGTGCTCTTGAACTCCTCGAAGATCAGCGTGTCCATCGCCGAGCCGTTCTCGACCAGCGCGGTCGCGATGATCGTCAGGGAGCCGCCGTCCTCGATGGCGCGGGCCGCGCCGAGGAAGCGCTTCGGCGGGTGCAGCGCGGTGGAGTCGAGACCGCCGGACAGCGTGCGGCCGCGGCCCGGCGCGGCCAGGTTGTACGCGCGTCCCAGCCGGGTGATCGAGTCGAGCAGCACGACCACGTCCCGGCCGTGCTCGACGAGGCGTTTGGCGTGTTCGATCGCCAGCTCGGCCAGCGCGGTGTGCTCCTGCGGCGGCCGGTCGAAGGTGGCCGCGACGACCTCGCCGCGCACCGTGCGGCGCATGTCGGTGACCTCCTCGGGCCGTTCGTCGACGAGCACGACCATGAGGTGGCATTCCGGGTTGTTGGTGCTGACGGCGGTGGCGATGCGCTGGAGCACGGTGGTCTTGCCGGCCTTGGGCGGCGCGACGACGAGGGCGCGCTGACCCTTGCCCAGCGGCATGAGCAGGTCGATGACGCGGGTGGTCAGCTCGTGCGGGTCGTGCTCGAGGCGCAGCCGCTCGGTCGGGTGCAGCGGGGTGAGGTCGTAGAAGTCGGGGCGGCGGCCCGGCCGGCGGCCGTTGACCTGCTCGACGCGCAGGGTGGCGTGCCGGTCGCCGAGCCGGGCGAAGCCGGTGACCCGGTCGCCCCGGCGCAGGCCGAGCGTGCGGACCTGCCCGGGGGAGAGGCGGATGTCGCCGGGGCCGGGCAGGTAGCCGTCGGCGCGGAGCCAGCAGCGGTCGTCGACGATGTCGAGCAGCGCGTCGACGGCCACGTCGGCGGGTTCGGTGCGAGGGCGTACGGGAGTGGCGAAGGTTGTCATGAGGGACTCCTCAGAAGCCCGGGCGGCACGACGGCGCGCGCCCGGTGGCGTGGTGGAGAACGCGGCTCGAAGGCCGATCGCGGGTTTCCGGGGGCGAGATGAAGGTCGCCTGCATCCGGGAACCGAACGGGAACGAACATAGCACGGCCACCTCCCGTTCGCTTTCCCGACGTCTTCGCGGTATCTGATGGGGTGTGCACCACGCCAACCACTACTACGGGCACTCGCACGTGCTGGCCCGCTACTGCGGCCTGGACGACGAGAATCCGCCCCGCATCCACGGCTATCTGCAGCACGGCTGGAACATCGGCGACGGGCTGGCGCCCGATCACGAGTTCACCCCCGGCGTCGCCACGCTGGTCTGGTCCGAGCGGGTGCGCCGCCGCGCCTGGTCGCTGGGCCGGCGGGAGCTGTACGTCGTCGGGGCGCCGTGGGCGTATCTGGTGGCGATGGAGCCGGAGCCGGCCGGCGCGCCCCAGCGGGAGGGCACCATCTGGTACCCGTTCCACGGCTGGGAGGGCCAGCACGTCGTCGGCGACCACGACGGCCTGATCGAGGAGATCCGGCGCACCGAGACCGGCCCGGTCACGGTCTGCCTGTACTGGCAGGAGTTCCGTTCCCGGCGGCTGCGCCGGCGTTACGAGCGGGCCGGCTTCCGGGTGATCTGCCACGGCTACCGCGGCGGCTGGTGGAAGGACCTGGACGGGGCGTTCCTCTACCGCCAGCTGGCCGAGCAGCGCCGGCATGCCCGGGTGGCGTCGAACCGCTTGTGCAGCGCGGTTTTCTACGGCGTGCTGGCCGGCTGCGCGCCGGCCGTCTACGGCGATCCCATGCAGCTGGAGGGCGAGAGGTCGGCCTTCGGCGGCCAGGCGCGCATCGTCCGCGAGTGGTCGGCGATGCACGGCACGCAGGTCGATGTCGCCGAGGCGCGGCGGATCGCGGTGGCCGAGCTGGGCGCCGACCGTCTGCTGCCGCCCGCCGAGCTGCGCCGGGTCCTGGGCTGGCCCCTTCCCGCCGGCGCCGGCGACGCGGAACTGACCGGGGTGCTGACCCGATGACGACTCTGATCGGCGCGGAGATGCTGCTCTGGTCCGACCTGGACGCGACGCACGGCCCGGCTCCGGCGGGCGGGGCGGCGTTGCGCTGCCTGCTTCCCGCGGTCTCCGGTCGTACGCTCGTGGCCGGCCCCCATGCCGCCGACCTTCTCGACGCGCTGGCCGCCGCCTGCCCGGAGCTGACCGTCCTCGTTCGGGGGGTGCCCGACGCGTCGTCGTTGACGGCCCGCTACGCCGGCCACCCCGGCGTCACCGTCCTGTGCGGAAGCCTGGAGAAGCTGGCGGCCGTGCCCGCGTACGACACGGTGGTCGCCCTGGACGGCCTGGACCGTCTCGTCTCCGCCGAGTCCGAGGACCTGTCGTGGGGTGAGACGCTGGCGCTGCTGGCCGGTGTGCTGCGTCCCTCGGGCCGTCTGCTGCTGGCCGTGGAGAACATGTTCGGCCTGCACCGCCTGGTGTCCCTGCCCGCGTCCCCGGCCGACACGGACTGGGTGGTCGCCGGCGAGCACGACCCGTCGCGTCCCGCGAGCCCGTCGCGCCTGCGCTCGCACCTGGCTTCGGCCGGCCTGTCCATGGTGCACGATCACGCCGCGTATCCGGGCGTGCTGGCCGGCCGCGCGTTTCTCGACGATCCCGGCCTCGGCGGATTCCTCGCGGCGACGCTCAGCACCGCGGTCACCGCGACGACCGATGTCCTGACCGACCCGCGGCGCCTCGTCACCGGTGCACTGCGCAGCGGCCTGGCCGCGGACCTGGCCCCGGCGTGGATCGTACTGGCGGGCAAGGGTTCCGCCGGCGAGCCTTCGTGGCCGGACGCGGTGATCGCCTCGGCGTCCGGCGACGTCCGGGAGATCCGCCTGCCGGCGCCGGACCTCCCGCGCGGCCGCACCCTGGAGGACCTGCTGCTGGCCGCCTGCCAGCGGCGGGACCTGCCGTCCGTACGGGAACTGCTGACCGCCTGGCTGGCCGGCCCCGCCGCCGGCGTCCCCGCCGGCCAGGTGATCGTCGGTCCCTGCGGTGACCACACCGCGCTGGCCGCCGCCGTCGACCCGCGCCTGGCGCTGCGCCTGTTCGCCGCCGAGGTGATCCGGGGCGGCCACGCCGGCCTGTGGCCGGCCCCCACCACCGAGCCGGAGCTGACCGCCCTGCTGGCCGGCATGACCGGCCGGGAGCTGGACCCCGCGGACGTCCCGGCCCGGCCGGCGCCATCGGCCCACGACGTCCGGTCGCTGACGGTGGAACGCGACCGCCTGGCGAAGGAGCTGGCCGAGGCCCGCGCGAAGCATGAGTGGTACGAGTCGATGCTGCGCAGCCGGGAGGCCGAGCTGAAGCGGGTCCGCCAGGTCAACAAGGTTCTGAGGGCGACCATGCCGGGCCGGGCCGCGACCACCCTGTACGGCGGCCTGCGAGCCGGCCGGCGAGCCGTGCGCAACGCGGTTCGCAACGCGAAGGGCCAGGACTCGTAGCGAGGTGGGCGGGCTCTCCGAAGCGGTGCAGCCTACCGGGCGGTGACGGCGTCCGGACAGGCAGGTTCACGCTCCGGCCACCGTGACATCGGCGGCCGTGACCGGTCCGGGCGAGCGACGACGATCGTCGAACGTCCGCACGTCGCGCTGGAGCAGCGAGAGGACGGTGGTGCGACTACGAGATCCGAAGCTGCCTCGAACGCAGCGTCCCGCGCTCGCTCTATCGCCTCATGCAACGGCCGCTCGCGAGCGAGGACCTCCCGGCCGAGTCACCGGTCCCTGTTCGCTACCTTTCGTCAGCAGCGTTACCAGCTCAGCGGTCGCGCGGTATCCGAATCTGCCGAGATCAATGCGCTGTCAGGCAGCTCATCGAGCCTCGGACGACCGGTTGCTCGGGCGACCCACCATATGCCCTCGACGGCGCGCGAGGGTGAGAACAATGGTGCAAGCGGCCACCAGCGCGGCGCTGGTGAGCATACTCGCGTCTGTGCCGTAGGCGCCGCCGGAGACGGGAGCGGGCGCGTGCGGCTCGACTGTGATCAGCCGGTGAGCCCCGAAGGTGTCCGGCCCGAACACGGTGTTGGTTGCGAGGTTCCATCCGGCGTGCAATGCGATAGGCAGCCACACCGTCCGAGTGGTCAGATACGCTCCGGCGAAGAGGATGCCGGCGAGCGTGCCCGGAACCGCGTACAGCAGCGCCCCGGGCAGGGCATCGTTGGCCGCGGCTATCGCGACGTGCGCGGCACCGAACAGGACGGCCGTCACCCCGACCGCGATCCAGCTCCCGGCCAGGCGCTCGACGGACCGCAACAGCAGATAACGGGCCAGGGTCTCCTCGATCATCGGGGTCAGGATCACGGCCGTCAGCGCGGTGACAGCGACTGTCGTCGCCGACTCGTCCGTACGGGCCAGGGAGATCGCGCCGGCGGCGTAGAGGGCGATGGTGACCGCGGCGGGCATCGAGAAGCCCGCCGCCAGCCCGTAGCCGAGGTCATGGCGCGCCGTCCGGGTTCGCCATGGTTCGATCCACCAGGACCTGTGCCGCATGGCTACACTATTCGACGCTGCCGGCATCGCGTCGATGGAGATGGCACCCCTATCCCGAGTGGTGCTAGCCCCACCATGCCGACCGCCACGAGCCCTGCTAGGACGTACTGATCTACCGCTCCTCGGGCGCGGCGCCCGGCTGGACCGTCACGCTCCGTACCCGGCCGGACGAGGGGCGCGCCCCGGAGCATTCCCGCCTACCTCGACCAGGCGGAGCCGGTCTTGCCGGAGTCAGTGTTCGTAGGCGATCAGCCGTTTGATGTACTCGCTCCAGGCGGGAGCGTGCGCCTGGGCGATGTCGTCCCAGGCGGCGCTGCCTCCCGGGAGTATCCAGGCGCGGGTGCGGTGATAGTCGGTGTGGATCTCGTTCAGCGTCCAAGCGAGCCGTCGGCTGGACGCCGCCAGAGCTTCGATGTTGCCTGCTGGGGTCAGCTGCTGCTCGGCCAGATACCGATCGACGACCGCCTGGCTGTGAGAATCGATGCGCTGCTGTTGGATGCCGGTCAGGGCCATGAAGGACGGCTCCTGCTCTTCAGCGATGGCGGCCAGGATCCGGTCGTGGCCATCCACGATGACGTAACAGTCCAGGCTGCTGATCCACCAGAGCAGCACCGGGGGCAGGATGCCGACCCGCGCCTGCTTCCGGTAGGCCTTGACCCTGCTGTCAGTGGGGTCGCTCAACTGGCGTAGCGGCAGGACCTGCCCACCGCCCTGTCGGGAGATCCAGTCGATCTCACCCGGGTTCTCGGCGAGCAGCAGCTCTGTCCACCGCCGGGCCACCGAGCGAGCCCACGGCGTGTTCTCCAGATGGGTGGCGGACGCGTTGAGAAGCCACCGGCCGTCGTACAAGGGGCTGTGCTGCGCGGCCCGCAGGGCGGTGGCGAAGTAGTGCGCCCATCGCCCGCTGCGGTGCTCGCTACCGGCGTCCGCGATCGCCGCGGCGTCAGCAGCCCGCGTCGGCGCGATCGGCGATCGGTAGTTGCCGGTGATGAAGTACTCGACTGCCGCATGGTCGTTGTGCAGCTTCGCGAGCAGAACCGCCTGGTCGGCTTGCCGCAGCAGGAGACGACCGTCCGCTGCTACGTAGACCGCGAGCTCAGGTCGGCTGCGACCGGCAACATCGAGCGTCAGACCCGACACGCCGTCGCTCGCACGGCCCGCAACCATCTTCCGTACCGGCCGATGACAGGCGGCCGCCGACCGCAAAGCCGATCGGATATCGTGCCCGCGACGACCAAACTGACCGTTGGTGCAGAAAGCCGGCGAGGATCGCGGCAAGTGAGTGCGTCCGAGCGGCCCTGTCAGGAGCGGTAGGAGTGTGGTCCACCAAGCCAGTGGCTAAGATATTCGGACTGGATTTCGCCCGTCAGCAGCCCGGCAAGAGTCGCCGAGAAGCCAGTACTGTATTGCTCCCAGTAAGGGCCCTCCTCCTTCAGCACGACCGGCCAGTCGTCGGCGTCCACTCCGGTCTTCACATGCCAGAAGATCAGGTCGCCGTTGCCGGTGTGTCCCCACGAGATGAGGTTGTCACCGGGTTCGAACCAGGACGGGACTTCCGTCCGGTCTGGGTTCCAGTGCGACTGGTCGCCCAGGTGCCAGCCATTGGACGAGCTGTCCGGTCCCGCGAAGTCCAGGCGGACGCATTCTTGAGCCCACATGTGGTGCGGCACCAAGTCCGCCCACTCCTGCGGCGCGCCGGGGGCGCACACAGTGATGTGATCGTCGACGAGGCCTGCGCCGTAGGCTTCGACGAATCGTTTGTAGTCACTCGGCAACGCGACACTCAGCGCCTTCTCGACGGGTGACCAGTCGAATCCAGCACCTGATCGGTCCGTGAAGGCCGGTAAGCCCACAATCGCGGCCAAGTCTTCCGCCGCGTCCAGCCGTGGCCGCACGTCCCTGCCGACGCTGTCATCCCTCAGCCGTTCGCCCGAGACGATGTCGTGGGCCCGGAGCTGCTCGCCGCCGGAGCCACTGACAATGACATACGAAGGGTTCAACTCCAGCACAACGAGGTTCACGGCCCGCTCACCCGTGCCGTTCTCCCGGCAGGCACGGTCGAAACGGTCTCCAGGGCGAGCCCAGTTGGTGGGGTGATACCCGGGTTCTCCCTCCAGTCGCCAGCCCTCGGGGAGGGCCTGGACGGACTGCACGAAGAAGCTCAGACGTTCCACACGCATGGGCAGCATCCTGCACGGTGACCGCGAGTCGGCGCCATCCGGTCGTCTCATGCGCACTCTCATCTGCGCGAGCGCGCGCCACCGCGGACGACGCGTAAGCTGGTGTGCTTTCGAGGCTTAGGATCAGCGCCTGATGGTGATGCTGCTGCTGCCACTGGTCGTGCCGCTCGTGCTGATCGCTGGCTGGCTCACTGCACTGCGGTGGCGAGGCCTGCCGAGGCGGGTACTCCTCGGTTGCTGTGCGGCGCTGCCCGTGTTGTGCGTGGTGGTAGGCATCATCGCCGGCGACGCCGAGGACCGCCACCTGCCCCCCGGGTGTCGAGACGGCACCGTGGTCGGGATTGAGTGTGGTTTCGGTATCGGCCGTTTCGCCGGCTACCTCGCTGCTCTCACCGGAGCTGCCACCCTCGCGTTGCTGGTCGTCATCTCGTCGATCGTTTGGAAAGTACGCAGCCGTTCATATCGCGGCCTTCCCGCGCTGACGTCCGACCGGTAAGGGACAGCCCAGACATCCCCGCGACGGCATGATCGGATGCATTTGATTTCGGCAACCCCGCAGCGAATCGATTACGGCGCGCCAGACCGGCGATCGGCTCCGTCGGCGTGGCCGCGACTGGAGCCATGACGTTCGACCTTCGCCGAATCACCGAGTGTCCCGCGACGCGTCTCTTGCCTTCGCGTCGGAGTCAGTGACGCTGCCCGGCGGCAGAAGGGCCAGCGGAGACACGGCGAGGGAGGACCGGGTCGCCGACGACCCTCCGAGCCCCAGGGACATCACAGGCGGGCCCGGCTGGCTGAATGACACGCTAGCGCTCACCCGCCGACGGCCGGAAACCCCGGCCGAACTCGAAGGGGAGTCAAGCGCCCGCCCGGACCTCCGACTCGCGCCGGGGTGGCTCTCAAACTCACCTACATTGATCACGCTCGACCCGCGCAGCCGGCGCTGAGACCGGCCGGGAGGGGTCCGAACTGCTTCCCGCAAGCGCCGCCAGTCAACCAGCGGCTCTCGCATGGGGCGGTCTCCGGCGCGCCATCGAGTCGTACCTCGCGTCGAATCGGTACGGTCGGGGCCGTACCGATGATTTTCGGCGGGCCGCCCGGTCTGTACGAGCATGAATTCCGAGAACATGCCCCCTGTGGTGTCCCGCGCCGCATGGCTGGCCGCCGTCGACGACCTTCGCGTCCGGGAGAAGGCGCACACCCGCGAGGGCGACGCGATCGCCGCCGCGCGGCGGCGACTGCCGATGACCGAGGTCGATCCGGCCACCCCGCTGGTCGGCGCCGCCGGCGAGGTGACGCTGCTCGACGCCTTCGAGGGCCGCAGCCAGTTGTTCGCGTCGTACCACATGTGGCACGACGGCCGCGCCGCCGCCGACCAGTGCGAGGGCTGCACCTTCTTCAACGGCCAGGTACGGGAACTGTCCTATCTGCACCAGCGGGACGTCACGTTCGCCGTTCTCTGCCAGGGCTCGTACCCGGAGTCCGACCGCTACCGCCAGTTCATGGGCTGGGAGATGCCCTGGTACTCCGTTCCCGCCGCGTCCCGCGAACGGCTCCTCGCCGGCCGCGCCTTCGGGATGAAGGTGTGCTATCTGCGCGACCACGATCGGGTCTTCGAGACGTACTGGACCACCGGCCGTGGCGTCGAACCCATGGCACCGTCCTACGGCATTCTCGACATGACCGTGCACGGCCGGCAGGAGGTCTGGGAGGACTCACCCCGGGGCTGGCCTCAGCCGTACGGGAACCGGGGTGAGCAGTTCCGCCGGGACGGGCGGCCGACCGCGCAGTGGCCGCGCATCGCCGCCGGACACGACGACGACCTCGGCAGCACGCAGTCACCGGCGGACGACGGCGGCTGCTGTTCCTGAGCGCTCGTCGCCCCGGCCGGCGTGCTCTTGCCACGGTGGGACAACCAGCGCCGGTACCGGTGACGGGCGGACGCGTGCGGGAACAAGCCACGGGGCTTGTTCCCGCACGTCACTGCCGTTCGATCGCCGCGATGTTGTCCCCCTCGTCCGGGTCGGCCTGCGGCGTGTCCAGGAACGCCCGCAGCACTTCCACCGCCACGTCCGGCGCCAGCCGTTTGAGGCTCATGGCCAGTACGTTGGCGTCGTTCCAGAGCCGTGCCCCCTTGGCGATCCACGGGTCCCAGGCGACCGCGGCCCGCACCCCGGCAATCTTGTTCGCCGCGATGGCCGTCCCGGTCCCGGTCCAGCACATCACCACCCCGTAGTCGGCGCGCCCGCCGACGACCGCCTGCCCGACGAACCGCCCCAGATCCGGCCAGCTCTGTGCGTCGTCCGGCCGGACGATGTCATGCCCGGCGTCGGCCAGGGCGGCCAGGACCGCCCGGGTCGTCTCGTTCTCGTCATCACTGGCAAACGCAACCCGCATCATCGAACTTTATGTCGCGCCGCGCCCCCGGTACTCCACCAGCGGCGCGACACCATTGCGGCCAGCACGGCGCCGGCGGCGTTGACCAGCACGTCGTCGACCGAGGACACCCGGTCCAGCCGCAGCACGTACTGGGCGATCTCGACCAGGGCCGAGCACCCCGCCCCGAGCGCCAGGATCCGCGGCGCCGACGCCAGCGCCGCGAACCGTACCGGGGCGAAGAACCCCAGCGCCGCGAAGATCAGCAGGTTGCCGCCGATCCCGAGCGGCCCCATCGTGAGCAGGTCCCGCAGCGGGATCAGACTCACCCGGCCCGCGACGGCGCCGGCCCCCGGACCGGGCATCAGGGTGATCCACACGAACGGCACCGTCCCGTAGACCATGCCCACCTCGGCCAGCGACATCCGCCACGCCGACGTGCCGCCGCCGGCCCGTCGCAGGCGCGCCAGAGCCCACACCGCCAGAGCGGCCAGGGGCAGCCCGGCCAGCATCATGAGCAGCACACCGTTCTCGGTGTCGTAGCAGCCGTGCCACCGCCCGGCCATGCATCGCGGAGCCGACATCGACAACGGCCGCCGTACGGCGTACACCGCGCCCGCCAGACCGAGGATCATCAGGGTGACCAGGACGATGCGGCGGGGTCGTACGGACGGGGTTGCGCTGCGATTCATGCGCTCATTACAGACGGCGCGCTGTTGCGGCGGCGTAAGCGACTCCGGCAAGACGTCGATGCGGACGGGCGCGCGCCGCCGGGCCGTCGCCGCCGGGCGGATCAGGGCTCGACGGTGCGCCTGACCTCGAGGTTGCGGAAGTGGGGGCCGTTGGTGCACAGCGCGGCCATCTGGCGGGCGAAGGCGTCGGTCTCCGGCCGCTGACTGTTCTCCATGGCCATCTCGTAGGAGGGAAACTCCACGATGGTCAGGAACGTGTTCGGGCGGTCCCGGTCCTGCGTGATCGTGAGCCGGAAGCCGGGCGGCGCGTCACCCATCTCGGCGGCGCGGGCCTCACCGACGGCCCACATCTCGTCGGGCCGGTCGGTCTCGTACTCAATGATCTGGATGAAGCTCATGCTGCCTCCCGCCCTGTGTCGGTGGACGCAAAATACCAGCTCAGCGGCGCCACGGCCCCGGTCCGGCAGCCGTTCGGCCCGATCGGGCGACGCACCGGCCGGCCAAGCCACCGCCCCATCGGATGATCGGCCACGCCGTCGCCCCCAGACCGCGCACCGATCGCCGGGGATGCCACGACTCGGAACATCAACAACGACCTCGTCGGGGCGACGCGTCACCGGCTCAGCTTGGTCGCAGGTTGCTGACCGCAACCGGCACGGTGCGCTCGCGCAACTCCCCACCCAGGCCCGCCCGGGTGAGCATGCCGCCGCGAATGACCACAGCGCGGCAGCCACCCCCACCGAAGCCTGAGGTGAACGCCGATGCTCAGCCAGTCACCCAGCGATGAGTGACCAGAGACCCGAGCCGCAACTTGTTCCCCCAACCGTCCCGGCGCAAGAAAGCCACAACGACCAAACAGCGCAACCAGTCCCGGGCAGAGGAGCCGGAGAGGGCCATTCACGCGCTGCGCGCAAGGACCTCGTCGTACAGATCCTCCAGGCCCCGGCTCTGCGCCCGCACGTCGAACCGAGCCAGCGCCAGCTCCCGGGCCTGCTTGCCCATCCGCTCCCGCAGCGACGGATCATCCAGCAACCGCGCTATGTTCGCCGCCAGCGCCGCCCGGTCACCCTCCGCGCCCAGCAACCCGGTCGAACCGTCCTCCACCGCCTCCGGGATGCCGCTGTGCCGCGTCGACACCACCGGCAGACCCAGCGCCGCCGCCTCCACCACGGTCGTCGGCAACCCTTCCGTGTCGCCGTCCGCCGCCGTCCGGGACGGCGCCACCAGCATCCGGGACTCGCCCAGCAGGCGGTACACCTCGGCCGGCGGCAACGATCCCCGGAACGTCGCGTCCACCCCGGCCGCCACCGCCTGGGCCCGCACCGCCGGCAGCAGCGGGCCGTCCCCGACGAACAGCGCCCGTACCGGCCGGTTCAGCGACGCCAGTGCCGCCACCAGGTCGTCCGCGCCCTTCTTCGCCACGAACCGGCCGACGAACGCCACGTCCCACGACGCCGGCGAGCCGGACGGCGCCGGCGGGATCGGCACACCCGTGTAGTGCACCCGCACCTTCGCCGGGTCCGCACCCCGGGCGACGGCCTTCGACTTGATCACGTCCGAGACCGCGACGATCAGCGCCGCCCGGTTGAACACCGAGCGCAGGTTCCGGCGGTACCGCACGCCTTTCGCGCCGGCCGACTCGGGCTGGCGGGTCACGTCGTGGCCGTGCACGGTGACGATCAGCGGCACGCCGAGGGCCCGGGCCGCACCGCTGATCAGCCAGCCGTCGCCGCCGAAGTGGGCGTGCACCAGCCTCGGCCGCTGCGCGGCCAGCAGATCCCGCAGCCGGGGCGACGAGCCGGTCAGGCGCAGGCGCAGAAAGGCACGGCGATCGGCCGGCGACGGGTACGCGATCAGGTCGCTCTCCCGGGCCAGGTCCGACGCCACCTTGGTGGCCCCCAGGTACACCGGCCGCCACCGGGTCAGCGCGTCGGCCTGGTTCCGGATGAACGTCTCCGACCCCGGCAGCATCGCGCTGCGCCAGATGACAACAGCCTGATCAGCGGACATCGAAGGACGAGGCCGCAGAGGAGGCCGCGGGGGGAGGGGAGGGCGCGGGAGGAGAGGAGGGCGAAGATGAGGCGGCCGTGGAACGCCGGCCCACGATCAGGTCCCGCAGGCGCGCCCGGACCTGGGGCGGCAACGTCCAGATCTGCAGGAACGTCACGTAATCGATCATCCCGGGACGGCCGTGACCACGGGCCTCGCCGAGCAGCTCCCGGAACACCTTGCCGCTGCGCGTCGGGGCGGCCATCGAGCTCAGCACGCTCATCGTGAAGGCAGCGTACGCCCGCGGCGTGAACAGCTCCCGGCTGTCGCGCAGCCACGCCAGCTGCTCCTCCCACGGCATCTCCAGGCTGATCCGTTCCCGGTTCTCGTCCTGGTGCCACAGCACCAGCGGCTCCGGGGCGTACAGCAGCTCCACGTCCTGGTGCCGGATGGCCCGCAACGTCCAGTCCAGCTCCTGCTGGCGGCGCAGCCCCACGGTGAACGGCACCCGCCGCAGCAACTCGGTCGGGGCCATGATGGTCGAGGTCTGGATGAAACCGTCGCCGTAGAACAGGCCCCGGCGCACGGTGAAGTACTCGCTGAGCGGCTCGCCCGGGGCGGGCAGCCGGCGCGGCATCACCGTGTCGGCGCGCGGCGTGCGGCTGATCATGCGGGTCGCGACGATCGGGGCCGCCCTGGTGGCGGTCGCGGCCAGCTTCAGCTGCGTCTCGATCTTCGTGGGCAGCCACTCGTCGTCGTCGTCCAGCAGTGCGGTCCAGCGGCCCCGCGCGTTCAGCGCACCCTGGTTGCGGGCGTTCGGCGCCCTGCCCTGCGACGGCAGCACGATCACCCGCAGCCGCGGGTCGCCGACCGCGTCCAGCGCGGCGACGGTGTCCGGGTCCGGCCCGTCGACCACCACGACCACCTCGAGGTTCTCATGGGTCTGGGCGAGCGCGCTGAGCACCGCGCGGGTGGCCAGCTCCGGGCGGTTCCACGTCGGGATGACGACGCTGACGTCCGGTGATGAGGACATTTCGACCTGCTTACGCGTGGGGAGCCGAAGGTGATCGAGCCGGACGATAGGGGCGTGGGACGGCGTAAGGGTTAATCCCAGGCAGACGTCCGGGGCCGCTCAGTCGCCGGACAGGGAAATCTCACCGAAAACTCACCGGCCCGGTGCAGCGTGGACCGGGGTTCCTGCCGCTGATAAGGGCAGACCCCGTCCGTACGCAAGGAGGTTGATCGTGCCGAAACGCCGGTGGGCCCGCTGGCTCGTCGCTCTGGGCGCGCTCGTGCTGGTCGGCGCGGGCGGGTCGCTGATCGCCGTGCAGGCCACGGTCAAGACGGCCGTGCAGTCGGTGAGGCAGCAGAACCTGCTGGGCCGCTCGGTCACCGTCACCAACCGGGGCGCCGCGACCGTGCGCGGGGCGAAGAACGTGCTGCTCGTCGGCATCGACCAGCGCCGGAACGCGGCGCCCGGCACGGCCATCCGGTCCGACTCGATCATCCTGCTGCACATCGCCGCCGACCATCGGAGCGGCTATCTGATCTCCCTGCCCCGCGACAGCTACGTGTCCATCCCGGCCTACGACAACGGCGCGCAGAGATACGCCGGCGGGAAGAACAAGATCAACGCCGCGTTCGCGTACGGAAGTCGCGGCCTGACGGGTTCCCAGCAGTACTCGCACGGCTTCGAACTGCTGTCGCTGACCGTCCGCAAGCTCACCGGCATCACCCCGGACGCCGGCGCGATCATCGACTTCCAGGGCTTCCGGCAGGTCGTCGACGTGCTCGGCAAGGTCTGCATGGACGTGGACGAGGACACCACGTCGATCCACCTCGGGCACACCGCCGACGGCAAGCAGGCCGCGCCGTACGTCATCAACCCCGACGGCACCCTCAAGCGCAAGGTCAAGGGGGTGACCCCGAACTTCTACGCCAAGGGCAACCACTGCTTCACGCCCACCGAGGCGCTCGACTTCGTCCGCCAGCGCGACCTGCTGGCGAACAAGGACTTCGACTACGGACGCCAGCGCCACCAGCAGCAGTTCCTCAAGGCGCTGCTGCGGCAGGCGGTCGGCGACGGGCTCCACTCCCCGGCCAAGCTGCCCGGCCTGATCAAGGCGATCGGCAGCACCATGACCGTCGACTCCGGAGGGATCCCGCTGACCGACTGGGCGTTCGCGATGCGCGACGTCAAGCCCGCCGACCTGGTCACCATCCAGACCAACAACGGCAGGTTCAACAGCGCTTCGGTACGGGGTGTGGGCAGCGTGCAGATCCTCAGCGCGACGAGCATGGAGCTGCTGCGCGCGGCCCGCGACGACAAGGTCGGACAATTCGTCGCCGCCCACCCGGGCTGGGTGGCCGAATCACCCTGACGGGTAACGCCGCGAGACGGCTCCGACGCGTACGGTTAATAAGCTTTCTGACCGGCACGAGAAGGGGAGGACGCGTGTCCGGCCCCGCGCTGCTCGACAAGGTCGCACCCGGCGACCACGTGTGCTGGATCGTCGACGACGACGGCGTCCGCGACGACGCCGTCGCGGCGTTCCTCCTCGCCGGCCTGCGCGCCCGGCACAAGGTCGTCTACAGCGGCGACGCCCCCGGGCGGATCCTTGACGCGCTGCGCGAGCGCGGCGCCGACCCGGCCGGGCCGTTGCGCAGCGGCAGCCTCACCGTGGACACCCCGCAGGCCAGTTATCTCGCCTCCGGCGTCTTCGACCCGGAGGCCACCGTCCAACGCTGGCAGGCCGAGGCCGACCTCGCCCGCCACCAGGGCTACCTCGGGCTGCGGGTGCTCGGCGACATGTCCTGGGCGCGCCGCGAGGTGCCCGGCAGCGAGCGGCTCGGCTGGTACGAGACCCACATCAACACTGTGTTCACCGACGGGTTCGTCGCCGGTGTCTGCGCGTACGACCGGCGGCTGTTCGACCCGCTGGACCTGCGCCGGTACACGTGGTCGCACCCGGGCACGGCGACCACCGGCATGCCGTACGACCCCGCGACGTCGCTGCGCCTGCGCCGCACCGCCGACGGGCTCACCCTGTCCGGCGAGGCGGACCGGTCGAACCGCACCGCCCTGGCCGTGGTGGTGGAGCACCTGTGCGATCGCGCCGGCCCCGGCCAGGACGTGGTCATCGACGTGCGCGACCTGCGGTTCGCCGACACGGCGGTGGCCCGCATCCTGGTGCACGCCGCGACCGCCGCGCCCGGCCGGGTGCGCCTGGCCGGCTGCTCGCCGTCGCTGCGGCGCCTGCTCGCCTTCACCGGCGCCGCCGAGACGCCCCGGCTGATCGTGGAACAGCAGTGAGCGCCGGCCCGTTGCACCACGCGGCTCTGCTGTACCGCGGCGCCGCCGACTACCTGGCCGCCGCCACCGCGTTCGTCCGCGCCGCGCTGGCCGCGGGCAACCCGGTGCTGGTCGCGGTGCCCGGCCCCCGGCTGCACGTGCTGCGCGACGCGCTGGCCGACGTGGCCGGGTGGATCACCTTCGCCGACATGGCCGTCGCCGGACGCAACCCCGGCCGGCTGCTGCCGGCCCTGCTGCTCGGCTTCGCCGCCCGGCACGAGGGCCGGCGGGTCTCGGTGCTCGGCGAGCCGATGTGGGCCGGGCGCACCGAGCTGGAACACACCGCGTGCGCGACCCACGAGGCGCTGGTCAACACCGTGCTCGCCGGCCGGGACGCGGCGCTGCTCTGCCCGTACGACATGAGCACCCTCGAGCCCGGCGTCATCACCGGCGCCCGCCACACCCATCCGGTGACGATCGAGGGCGGGGTGGCCAGGCGCAGCAGCAGCTACGCGGACCCGCTGGCCACGGCGGCCGCGCTGGACATGCCACTGCCGGCCGTGCCGCCGTACGCCCGCAAGCGCGTCTTCGGCGACAGGGCCGAGCTGTCCGGGGTGCGGTCGTTCGTGGCGGCGGCCGCCGCCGGGCTGCTCGGCGGCGACCGCCTCGACGACCTGGTCCTCGCCGCGAACGAACTGGTCACCAACGTCATGCGGTACACCCGCGGCGACGGCCGGATCGCCCTGTGGACCGAGCCGGGGCTGCTGGTCTGCCAGGTGGACGACGACGGCCCGCCGCCGGGCCCGCTGGCCGGCCGGGTGCCGCCCGGGCTCCACGCGGCCCGGGGCCGCGGCCTCATTCTGGTCAACGAGCTGTGCGACCTGGTGCGCCTGCACCGCCACCCGGGCGGCACGTCGGTCCGCCTGCACCTGGCGACCGGTGGTCCGCTGCGCGCGGGGCAGCGCTGACCGCGGCGGCGCTGTTAGCGTGGCGCGGATGACCGGAGACGTGGACGTGCCGGACGGGGTGTGCCTGCGGGCCGTCGAGGACGACGATCTCGACGTGTTCTTCGGTCACCAGGCGGACGCGGTGGCGACCGAGATGGCGGCGTTCCCGGCACGCGATCGGGAGCGGTTCGACGCGCACTGGGCGACGGTCCGGCTCGACGAGACCGCGGTCGTGCGGACGATCGTGGCGGACGGCGCGGTCGCCGGCAACATCTGTAGCTGGCCGGACGGCGGCCGGCGGCTGGTCGGCTACTGGATCGGGCGCAAGCACTGGGGCCGTGGCGTGGCGACGCGCGCGCTCGGGCTCTTCGTGGCCGAGGTGGTGCCGCAGCGGCCGTTGTACGCCCACGTCGTCGCGCACAACGCCGGGTCGATCCGCGTCCTGCAGAAGTGCGGCTTCCGGCGCGACCCGGCGCAGGAGGCGCAGGCGCCGGCCCCGGAGGACGGCATCGAGGAGCTCATCTTCGTGCTCGGCTAAGGCATGTCCTGCCGATGATCGAGCCAGATCGAAGCTGCGCCGCCGGTAGACCTGCTGGTCGAATGCCTTGTCCGCGATCAGCATGTCCGGCTTCTTCCGCGGCCCGGCCCGGTCCGCCGTCATGCACCCGGATCGCGTCCAGCAGAGCCGGCAACTGCGGATTGTCGCCCGCCTGCCCGGCAGTCAGCAGCACCGACAACGGCCGGCCCCGCTGCGCACATCGTCGGGACGTCGCTGGGCGCGGCGATCGGGCAGTGGCTCGCCGTGCATCAAGCGGTTCGCGTCCGCACGCTGACGGCAATGGCGTCGTCTCCGATGGGCCACAACCCCCGCCTGCGGCCGGCGAACTACCCCCTCCGGCGGCACGGTTCCTCACTCACGTGATGGCCTCCGCGAAGGCACCCCGCGCGACGGCACAGCAGCGCGTCGACGCCGATCCGCAGACCTGGCGGGTGCTCAACGGCGAGGTTCTGCCCTTCGACGAGGCCGCCGCGCGGCGGCCTCGTCGAGCGCTGCCACGCCCGGGCCGGCAACGTCGCTGCCGCCACGAATCACGATCTCGCCGGACGACGCTGGGACGACGACCGGCGGGCCTCCTTGTCGTCCATCACCGCGCCGACGCTGGTCCTGCATGGCAGCGATGACCCGCTGTTTCCCCCGGCTCACGCTGAAGCGCTCGCGGCGCGGAAGCCTGAGGGGCGTGATCGGCGGCCGGACTGTCCGCATGCCGGTCGGCCGGGTGCGGGGGCAGATTGATCCGTGCGCTCGGCGCGTTGCGCCGCGGAGTCCGGTCGCGTGAAGACTTCGGAGGTGTGGTGACGCATGAGCGCGAAAAAGCGGAGCGCGGTCGCCGCGTCTTTTGTATACAGTGCATGCAATGGACGTCTACAACGATGTTCGCGGCCTGATCGTGCACGGCATCTGCCCCGCCGGGCAGCCGGTCACCGAGCTGGAGCTGTGCGAACGGCTCGGGGTCAGCCGGACGCCGGTTCGTGAGGCGCTGCGGCGGCTGGAGAGCGACGGCCTGGTGCGGGCCGCCCGGCGCGGGGTGACGGTGGTCCAGCTGGACAGCAAGGCGCTGCGGGACGCCTACCTCGTGCGCGCCTCCCTCGAGGCGTTGACGGCGGAGCTGGCCGCCGGCCGGCAGCGGGACGGCGAGCTGTCCCCGGCGAGCGTCGCCCGGCTGGCCGAGCACGCCGATCTGGCCGATCAGGCCACGCGGCAAGGAGATCTGGTCGCGGGTGCCCGGCACAACCGGGCGTTCCACCAGCATGTCGCCACGCTCGCCGGCAACGCGGCGGCGTCGGAGGTGCTGGAGCGGATCTGGGACCAGATCACCGTCTCCACGCGGGCCTCGTTGAGCGCGCCGGCCCGCCCGGCCCGGGTGGACGGCGAGCACCGGCGGCTGATCGAAGCCATCACCCACGGCGTTTCGCAGGAGGCCGCCGCCCACGCGCGTGGGCACGTCCTGGCCACGATGTCCGTACTCACCGAGCAAGGAGAAATAACGTGAGCAGGCAGCACGACTATCGGGTCACGGTGCGCTGGAGCGGCGACACGGGGGCCGGTTACCGCGACTACGTGCGGGACCACGACGTGATCGTCGAGGGCAAGCCGGTGCTGAAGGGCAGCGCCGACACCGCGTTCCGTGGCTCGCCGGAGCGGTGGAACCCGGAGGAGCTGCTGGTCGCCTCGCTGTCGGAGTGCCACATGCTCACCTTCCTGTCGTTGTGCGCGCGGGCCGGCGTGGTGGTGACCGGCTATGTGGACGCCGCCACCGGTGTCATGCGGGAGGAGCCCGGCAACAGTGGCCGGTTCACCGAGGTCGTGCTGCGGCCGGAGGTGACCGTTGCCGGGCCGGCCACGAGCGAGCAGGTCGAGGCGCTGCACAAGCAGGCGCACGAAACATGCTTCATCGCCAATTCGGTGAACTTCCCCGTCCGGCACGAGGCGGTCACGGCTGTCGGAGGCAGCTAGGCCGAGACAGCTACGAGCCGGCTACGCGGACGCCACCAGCGCGTAGAACAGCGGGATGCGCGGCGCGGGGTCCGGCAGCCGGAAGAAGCCGTCGCCGGCCGGGACCATGTGCGGCCAGCGCGGCCACGGCAGCGCGTCGCTCTCCCGCAGCGACCGGACGGTGAGCCCGGCGGTGACCAGCGCGGTCACCACCTCGCCCAGGCCGTGCGCCCACTCGTAGCTGGTGGTCGCGCCGGTCAGCGGCGGCCCGTCGGTGTAGGTGTACGTCGCGTCGATCTCCCGCGCGCCGCGACCCTCCAGGTAGTCGTTGCGCAGCAGCAGGTCGCGGTCGTCGGGGGAGGCCGGCACCAGGCCCAGCGACACCAGCAGCGGGTGGAACTCCACGACCGACACGATCCCGCCGGGGCGCAGCAGCGCGGCCACCGTGGCGGCCCAGCGGTCCAGGTCGGGCAGGTAGCACAGGGCGCCCTTGCCGGTGTAAACCACGTCGAACCGGCGGGCGCCGAGCGTCTCCACGGCGTCGTACACGTTCGCCCGGACGAAAGCGATGTCCAGATTTTTTGATGCTGCGATGCGCCGGGCCTGTTCCACAGCAGCCGCCGAAAAGTCCAAACCGGTTACCGTACGGGCGCCCCGCTCGGCGAACGCAGCCGTCTCGGTGCCCAGGTGACACTGCAGATGCACCACATCGCGCCCGGTGAGATCGCCGAGGTCCTCCCATTCGTACGGGGCGAACCAGCTGGCCGGGTCCTTCGAGGCCACACTGTAGAAACCGCTGGCCACGTGGATCGGCGTGCGCTCGTCCCAGTTCCTCTCGATGGCCGCGAACCGGTGGCGGGTGGTGTCGTCGAAGCGGGAATCGGTCGTCATGCCTCCATCCAGCCATACCTTCGGGCGCGTCGCGAACGCGAGCTGTTATCGATAACAGTTCGGCCTCTGATCTGCGCCGACGTGTTTCAAGGACGTTGCCGCATCCTGTTGACACAAGTTGTTGTTAGCGTTCACACTCGACGCCACGCCGCCCCCCGATGAAGGAGTAACGCGCGATGAGATTTTCCCGGATGGGGGCCGTGGCCTCCGCCGTCGTCCTTACCGCCGCCCTGGCCGCCTGCGGCTCGAGCGAGAAGACCGCCGACAAGGCGGCGGGCGCGGGCGACAACAAGGGCGCCCTGATCGGCGTCACCATGCCGACCCGTTCCTCGGAGCGCTGGATCTCCGACGGAGACAACCTGAAGAAGCAGCTCGAGGGCCTGGGGTACAAGGTCGACCTGCAGTACGCGGAGAACGACATCCCCACCCAGACGCAGCAGCTGGACAACCAGATCACCAAGGGCGCCAAGCTCCTGATCGTCGCGTCGATCGACGGCACCGCGATCACCACGCAGCTGGAGAACGCGAAGGCCAACAACATCCCGGTCATCGCCTACGACCGGCTGATCCGCAACAGCCCCAACGTGGACTACTACGCCACCTTCGACAACTTCAAGGTCGGCGTGCAGCAGGCGACCTCGCTGCTGACCGGGCTGAAGGTGCTCAACGCCGACGGTTCGAAGGGCACCGCGAAGGGCCCGTTCAACGTGGAGCTGTTCGCCGGCTCGCCGGACGACAACAACGCGACGTTCTTCTTCAACGGCGCGATGAGCGTGCTCAAGCCGTACCTGGACAACGGCACGCTGGTGGCCAAGAGCAAGCAGACCGACTTCAAGACGATCGCCATCCTGCGCTGGGACCCGGCGACCGCCCAGAAGCGCATGGAGGATCTGCTGACCTCCACCTACAAGAGCGGCGCCAAGGTCAACGGCGTCCTGTCGCCGTACGACGGTCTGTCGATCGGTATCCTGTCGGCGCTCAAGAGCTCCGGCTACGGCACCGCCGCCCAGCCGTACCCGGTGGTCACCGGCCAGGACGCCGAGCTCGCCTCGGTCAAGTCCATCATCGCCGGTGAGCAGTACTCCACGATCTACAAGGACACGCGTCAGCTGGCCAAGACCACGGTCGAGATGTCCGACGCCATCCTCAAGGGACAGAAGCCCACGGTGAACAACACGACGGACTACAACAACGGCAACAAGGTCGTCCCGTCGATGCTGCTGCAGTCGGTGATCGTCGACAAGAGCAACTACAAGAAGGAGCTCGTCGACAACGGCTACTACACCCAGGCGCAGCTGGGCTGATGTCCGACGCGATCCTGCGGATGCGGGGCATCACCAAGACGTTCCCGGGGGTCAAGGCGCTCTCGGACGTCAACCTGGAGGTGCGCCGCGGCGAGATTCACGCGATCTGCGGGGAGAACGGCGCCGGGAAGTCCACCCTCATGAAGGTGCTTTCCGGCGTCTACCCGCACGGTGACTACGAGGGCGAGATCAGCTTCGAGGGCGAGGAGTGCCGGTTCGCTGGCATCCGCGACAGCGAGCGGCGCGGCATCGTCATCATCCACCAGGAGCTCGCGCTCGCGCCGAACCTGTCCATCGCCGAGAACATCTTCCTCGGCAACGAGCAGGCCCGGCGCGGCATGATCGACTGGAACCGCACCAACGCGGCCGCCGCCGACCTGCTGCGCCGCGTCGGCCTGCGCGAGAACCCGGTCACCCAGGTGCTCGACCTCGGCGTCGGCAAGCAGCAGCTGGTGGAGATCGCCAAGGCGCTCTCCAAGGAGGTGCGCCTGCTCATCCTCGACGAGCCCACCGCGGCGCTCAACGACGACGACTCGGCTCACCTGCTCGGCCTGCTGCGCGGCCTGCGCGACGAGGGCATCACCTGTGTGATCATCTCGCACAAGCTCAACGAGGTGCTGGAGATCGCCGACCGGGTGACCATCCTGCGCGACGGCAGGACGATCACCACGCTGCCCGCCGAGGGCCTCACCGAGGACAAGATCATCTCCGGGATGGTCGGCCGGGACCTGGACCACCGGTTCCCGCCGCACGAGCCCACGGTCGGCGAGGAGATCCTGCGCGTCGAGGACTGGACCGTGCACAGCCCCACCCAGCACGGCCGGGTCCTGGTGCAGAACGCGAACCTGACCCTGCGGCGCGGCGAGATCGTCGGGCTGGCCGGGCTGATGGGCGCCGGGCGCACCGAGCTGGCGATGAGCATCTTCGGCCGCTCCTACGGCACCGGCATCTCCGGCCGGATCTACAAAGACGGCAAGGAGATCAAACTGCGGTCCGTACGGGAGGCGATCGAGCACGGCATCGCCTACGCGACCGAGGACCGCAAGCGGTACGGGCTGAACCTGATCGAGGACATCAAGCGCAACGTCTCGGCGGCCGCCCTCGGCAAGCTCGCCCGCGGCGGCTGGGTCGACGACAACGAGGAGTACAAGGTCGCCGACGAGTACCGCACGGCGATGAACATCAAGGCGCCCAGCGTCTCGAGCATCACCGGCAAGCTCTCCGGCGGCAACCAGCAGAAGGTCGTGCTGTCCAAATGGATCTTCACGGATCCGGACGTGCTGATCCTCGACGAGCCGACCCGCGGCATCGACGTCGGTGCCAAGTACGAGATCTACACGATCATCAACCGGCTCGCCGACCAGGGCAAGGCGGTGCTGCTCATCTCGAGCGAGCTGCCCGAGCTGCTCGGGCTCTGCGACCGCGTCTACACCCTCTCGGCCGGGCGGATCACCGGTGAGGTACCGCGCGCCGAAGCCACCCAGGAGGGCCTCATGACCCTCATGACCGCCGGACAGGAGGCACGCAAGTGAGCCTCGCACCCACCAACGCCGACCTCGCCGTCGACGCGACGCCGGCCACCCCGGACACCGGCGCCGGCGGCGGCCGCCGGTTCAGCGTCAACCTGCGGCAGAGCGGCATCTACATCGCCTTCGCGCTGATCGTGCTGCTGTTCTCGATCCTCACCGGCGGCGACATGCTGGCGCCGCAGAACATCAGCAACATCATCGTGCAGAACTCCTACATCCTGATCCTGGCGATCGGGATGATCCTGGTGATCATCGCGGGGCACATCGACCTGTCGGTCGGCTCCATCGTCGCGGCCAGCGGCGCGGTCGCCGCGGTCCTGATGGTCGACAACCACATCGCCTGGCCCGTCGCGGTGCTCATCACGCTGGTCGCCGGCGCGCTCATCGGGGCGTGGCAGGGCTACTGGGTGGCGTACTTCGGCATCCCGGCGTTCATCGTCACGCTGGCCGGCATGCTGCTGTTCCGCGCGATCACCCTGATGATCCTGGGCAACCGCGGCATCGGCCCGTTCCCCGAAGAGGTCCGCACGCTGTCGAACGGCTTCACCGCCGGGTACTTCGGCAACATCGGCCTCGGCCCGCTCGGCGGCGCCGACCTGTTCAGCCTGCTGATCGGTCTCGCCGCGGTGGCCGGCATCGTGATCACCCAGTGGCGTTCGCGGGCCGGCCGGGTGCGCTACGGCCAGGCCGTCGACGCGCTGCCGCTGTTCGTCCTGAAGATCGCGCTCGCGTCCCTCGTGGTCATGTTCGTGATCGTGCAGCTGGCCCGGTTCCGCAACCTGCCCTGGGTGCTGGTGCTGCTCGCGGTGCTCGTGCTCGGCTACACGGTGCTGGCCAACCGGTCGGTGTTCGGCCGGCAGATCTACGCGGTCGGCGGCAACCTGCAGGCCGCGACGCTGTCCGGCGTGAAGGTCAAGTCGGTCATCTTCTGGATCTTCGTGAACATGGGTGTGCTGTCCGCGCTGGCCGGCATCATCTTCGCCGGGCGCCTCAACCAGGCCAACCCGACCGCCGGCAACCAGTTCGAGCTGGACGCGATCGCCGCGGCCTTCATCGGCGGCGCCGCGGTCCAGGGCGGCGTGGGCAAGGTGGCCGGCGCCATCACCGGTGGCCTCATCATGGGTGTCATCAACAACGGCATGAGCCTGATCGGTTCGCCGAGCGAGCAGGTCATGCTGGTCAAGGGCGCGGTGCTGCTGGCCGCGGTCGCGTTCGACGTCTGGACCAAGCGCCGGGCCGGCGCCACCCGCTGACCGGCCCCGGGCCGAGCCCGACAGCGGGCCGGAGCGGACCGCGCCGGCCGGGTGGCCGGCGGCCGGGCTTGCGGGCGAAGCCGTCGCGTCCTGCGCGGGCGCGGCGGCTTCGCCTTTTCTTGCCCCGGCGCCCCGGATGGGCTTGGCTTGCCGGCATGAGCTTGCGCCGGCCGCTGATCGGCCTCGCCCTGGGCGTGCTCGCCGGGGCCGCGTGGGGGTGGCTCGGGGGAGCGGAGGACCGGGCCGACTCGGTCGCCGGCACGGCGTTCCTCTGCGGCCTGGCCGGTCTGCTCGCCGGCGCCCTCCTGGCCCGCTCGGGCGGCCGCTCCGGGCCGCCCGGTCGCTGAGGTCCCCGGCCGAAGCGTCCCCGCACCCTCACCTCACCGGTGCGACCTGCACCCCGGCGCCGCTCCGGGCCGCTGTGACCTGGGACGCAGCACCCTTGCTCCGGCGCCGGGCGGTCGTAGCGTGACCACATGCAAGCGACGGCCGTCTTCGACAGCTCCGGGCACGCGGGCTGGCGCTCGGTGCAACTGCACCGTGTGGTCAACGACCGTGTCGCCGAGCGCCGGGAGCTGCCGGCGCGCAGCGAGCACACCCTCGTGCTCACCACCCGGGGGCGGGCGGTCGTCGAGTCACGCCAGGACGGCGGGCGGTGGCACCGCTGCGACTACGGGCCGGGCCGGCTCGGCATGACGGCGCCCGGACGGCCGGTCACGCTGCGCTGGCGCACCTCCTCGGCGGAGCACAAGGAAACCCTGCACCTCTACCTTCCCGGCCGCATGCTCGTCGGCCTCGCCGCCGACCTGTGGCACCGCGACGTGGCCCCCGAGGAGCTGCCCGACACGCTCGGCACCCACGACCGGGTCGTCGAGACGACCATGCTCGCGATGGCCGACGCGGCCGCGGCCGGCGCGGACGACCTGTACGCGGAGTCGGCCGCCATGTTCCTCGCCGTGCACCTGCTGTCCCAGGCCGGCCGGGAGAACGAGCGCATCGGCCCGGACGACCCGAGACTGCGCCGCGCCGTCGACTTCATGCACGAGAACCTCGGCCTGCCGATCACCCTGGCCGACATCGGCGCCGCGGCGGGGCTCAGCACGTTCCACTTCGTGCGCATGTTCCGGTCGGCGATCGGCGAACCACCCCGGCGGTACCTGACCCGTCTGCGGATCGAGGCCGCGTGCCGTCTGCTGGCCGGCGGCCGGGCCCCGATCACCGAGATCGCCTTCCGGTGCGGTTTCAGCAGCTCGGCGCATCTGTCCGCGGCCCTGCGGCGGCACATCGGCATGTCACCGACCCAGTACCGCCGGACCATGGCATAGACGACATACCGGACCACGGCCCGCACCTTTACCGTCATTTGACGCAGCCAACGGCAAGAAGTCGCCGCTCGGGAAGCAAGACGATAAAAGCCCGAGGAGGTCTCGATGCATAACGTGGCGAGCTATGCAGAGGATCATGGCGGTCTCGTGACGCGTGCGACGACCGCCCAAAAGTTGATCATGGCGCCGAAGGCCCGGCTGCGGGGCTACCGCGACACCCCGCCGCTGGCCGGCCGCCGCCCCACCGCGATCCGGGCGACCACCCAGCCGTGGACCGGGCTGGCCGGTCTCGCGGTGATCACCCCGGTGGCGATCCTCCTCGCGGTCAGCCTCGGCGACGTCGAGGACACCGCCCTGGTCCTCGGCCCGCTCACCACCTTCGCGCTGCCCGCGCTGGCCACGATCGCGTTCTGGTGGCAGGACTGGCCGGGCGCCAGCCTGCGCGCCGGGTGGGCCGGGCTCACCGACACCCTGCTGGTGGCCGGCGCCGGCGTCGTCTTCACCGCGCTGGGTCAGGCCGTCGTCACCGGCCTCGACCTGCGGGGCGTCTTCCTCGCCGACCCCGGCCCGGGCCACCCGGTCACCTACCCGGCGACCATGGGCCTGGCCGGCGCCGCCTTCACCGCCATGCTGCAGCTGACCCTGGTCACCGAGGGGTGGCCGCTGCGCGGGCTCGGCCGCATCCGCTCCGGCGTCGCCGCCCTGGTCCTGTCCTGGGTCGTCGCCCTGGCCGCCTGGCTCCTCCTGGTCGATCCCGGCCCGATCACCCGGCTCAGCCGGGAGACTTTCGGCATCTGGCTGATCGTCCTCGGCGCCTGGCAGGTGGTGTTCTTCGTGGTCCTGCACGGACGCCCGTTCACCCTGATCACCAGGCGCGCGGTCCGCCTGGTCACGTCGAACGTCGCGCTGCTCGCGCTGACCGCGATCACGTACGCCGTCCTGCGCGCGTCCGGCGCCGGGGACGGCCTGATCGGCGCCCTCAGCGGCGTCGTGGTCGGGGCCGGCCTGGTCGTCGCCATGCTGTTCGACGGCTGGCCCGCCACCAGGCTGGCGAAGGGCGCGGACGGCGTCTCGCTGGCCGCCACCGCGGTCCTCTCGGTGGTCCTCTACGTGGGCCTGGACGTCCTCGCCCGTACGGCGCACCTGCACCGCATCGACGAGCTGTCGTGGATCACCCTGGCCGGGCTCAACTTCGTCGGCATGGTGGTGATCCTGCACGTCGCCGTCTGGCGGCGGTGGCCGGTGCCGGTCCGGGCGGAACCCGAGCATCAGGAGGTGGCGCATGCTGCGTGAGGTCTGGCCGTTCGTCGAGCGCAAGCGCGCCGAGGGGCACCGGGTGGTGCTGGCCCGGCTGATCGGCCGCGACGGTCCGGGCGCCCGCCCGATCGGCGCCACCATGGCGATCGCCGGCGACGGCGAGTGGACCGGTTCGGTCGCCGGCGGCTGCGTCGAGGGCGCCGTGCTCAGCGAGGCTCGCGAGGTGCTGGCCGGTGACCCCGCGCGGATCACCGAGGTCAGCGTCGGCGACGAGCTGCTGCCCTGGGAGCCGGGCCCGGCGTGCCGCAGCACCCTGCGGATCCTGATCACCGAGGCCCCGGGCGGTGCGGTGGCGGCGGCGTTGCGCGAGGACAAACCCGCTTTCGTACGGGTGGGGCTGCGATACCCGTACGTCTGGGCCGTGGGGGAGACCACCCCCCTGGCGCACGACGAGCACGGGGAGGAACTCGCCGCCCGGCCGAAGGTGATCGTCATCGGCGCGACGGATCTGGCGGCGGCCGTTGCCGCGCTGGCCGTCCCGCTGGGCCGGCGGGTGATCGTGGTCGATCCGCGCCCCGAGTACGCGCACCGCGAGCGGGTCCCGCTCGCCGACGAGGTCGTCCGCGCGTGGCCCGGCGCCTACCTGGCCGCCCACCCGCCGGCCGCCGGCGACGCCGTCCTCGCCGTCACGCACGACCCGCGCATCGACGACAGCGCCCTGATCGCGGCCCTGGCCGGATCCGCCGGGCACGTCGCCGTGCTGGGCAGCCGGGCCACCCACGCCGAGCGGCTGCTCCGGCTGGCCGGCACGCCCGGCCTGGACCGCCTGGCCGGACCGGCCGGGCTGGACCTCGGCGCCGGCTCGACCGCGGAGACCGCCCTGTCGCTGCTGGCCGAGCTGGTCGCCGCCACGAACGGCCGCTCCGGCGGCCGCCTCTGCGAGACCGAGGGACCGATCACGAAGTCAGGAGTAAAGGTATGACCGTCCTCCATCCCGGTACCTCCGCGGTGCCGGACTCCGCCCGGCCGGCCGGCGGCGACCTGCGTGGTCCGGACGCCGGCCCGGTCGAACTGACCGTCAACGGCGTCGTGCACGCCGTCGAGCTGGAACCCCGCGTCAGCCTGCTCGACGCGCTGCGCGAACGTCTCGACCTGACCGGCTCCAAGAAGGGGTGTGACCAGGGCACCTGCGGCGCCTGCACGGTGTGGGTGGACGGCCGCCGGGTGCTGGCCTGCCTCACCCTGGCGGTGACCGTCGAGGGCCGCGAGATCACCACGATCGAGGGCCTGGCCACCGGCGGGCAGCTGCATCCGATGCAGCAGGCGTTCATCGACTGCGACGCCTTCCAGTGCGGCTACTGCACCTCCGGTCAGATCATGTCGGCGGTGGCGCTGCTGCGCGAGGGCAACGCGAGCACCGACGAGGACATCGCCGAATTCATGAGCGGCAACATCTGCCGCTGCGCGGCATACCCCAACATCCGGCAGGCGATCAGGACGGTGCGCGATGCGACCGCTTAGTTACGTACGGCCCAGAACCGTCGACGAGGCGATCGCCGTGGTCGCCGGCGATCCGTCCAGCGCCTTCCTGGCCGGCGGCACGACCGAGGTGGACCTGATCCGGCTGAACGTCACCAAGCCGGACGTGCTGGTCGACATCAACGCGCTGCCGCTGGCCGACGTCTCGGTGGCCCCGGACGGCGGGCTGCGGATCGGCGCGCTGTCGCGGATGAGCGACGTGGCGCGCCACCCCGAGGTGCTCGCCCGGTATCCCGGCATGTCGCAGGCGCTGCTGCTGGGCGCGTCCGAGCAGTTGCGCAACATGGCGTCGATGGGCGGCAACATGTGCCAGCGGACGCGGTGCGCGTACTTCCGCGACGGCATCTCGGCGTGCAACAAGCGCGAGCCCGGCACGGGCTGCTCGGCGCTCGACGGCATCAACCGGGGACACGCGATCCTCGGCACCAGCGAGCACTGCATCGCGCTGCACCCCTCGGACGTCGCCGTCGCGTTGGTGGCGCTCGACGCGGTGGTGCGCACGCTCGGGCCGGGCGGCACCCGGTCGATCCCGATCGACGACTTCTTCCTGCTGCCCGGGGACACGCCGCACCTCGAGCACCCGCTGGCGCACGGTGAGCTGATCACCCAGATCGACGTGCCCGGACTGCCGCCGGCCCGCACGTCGCAGTACCACAAGTTCCGCGACCGGCAGTCCTACGAGTTCGCGCTGACCTCGGTGTTCGCCGCCCTCGAGGTGGACGGCGGCAAGGTTGCCGCGGTGCGGCTCGCCCTGGGCGGCGTGGGCACGAAGCCGTGGCGCGCCCGGATCGCCGAACAGGCGCTGGTGGGCGGCCCGGCCACGGCCGAGGCGTTCGCCGCCGCGGCCGCCGCGGAGCTGCGGCCGGCGGTCACCCGGCCGATGAACGCGTTCAAGGTGGAGCTGGCCGAACGCACGATCGTCCGCGGCCTGCTCTCGGCGATGGGAGGTGCGCGATGAGCCCCGCGATCGGAACCCCGGTCAGCCGGGTCGACGGCCGGGACAAGGTCACCGGCGGCGCGCGGTACACCGCGGAGATCCCGCTGGCCGACATGGCGTACGCGGCGATCGTCGGCGCTCGGATCCCGGCCGGGCGGGTCGTCGCGGTCCGTACCGCGGCCGCCGAGGCGCAGCACGGCACGCTGGCCGTGCTCACCCACGAGAACCTCGGCAAGATCGTCGGAGCGCCGCGGCTGCTGCCGTCGCTGGTCGGTCAGGCCGCGCCGGGTGAGAGCTTCTTCCCGATGCAGGACGACGTCGTCCTCTACTACGGGCAGCCGGTCGCCGTGGTGGTCGCGGACAGCCACGAACGGGCGCAGTACGCCGCGTCGCTGATCGACGTGGAGTACGAGCGCGCGGCGTCGGTCACCTCGATCGACGAGGGACGGGCACAGGCGTACGAGGCGGAAAGGCTCTTCGGTGGTCTGGCGCCCGGCCGCAACGAGCGCGGCGACGTCGAGGGCGCGCTCGCGGCGGCGCCGGTGCGGGTGGACGCCTCGTACCGGCTGGCGGCGAACCACCACAACACCCTCGAACCCTCGGCCACCACGGCGGTCTGGCACGGCGACGAGCTCACGCTCTACGACTCCACGATGGGAGTACGGGCCACCCAGCTCACCGTGGCGCATCTGCTCGGCATTCCGCTCAGCAAGATCCGGGTGCTCACGAAGTTCGTCGGCGGCGGCTTCGGCGGCAAGGCGATGGTGTGGCCGCACGTGACCCTCGCGGCCATGGCGGCGCGGCACGTGCAGCGCCCGGTGAAGCTGTCGCTGACCCGGTCGCAGACGTACACGTCGCACGGCCACCGCGAGGAGCAGGAGCAGCACGTCGCGCTGGGCGCCGGCGAGGACGGCCGGCTCACCGTCGTCAAGCACGAGAAACTCTCGATCACCTCGCCGTTCGACGACTGGGCGGAACCGGCCACCGGCGTCTCGTCGCAGCTGTACGCGGTGGACAACTACCTCGGCGTGCACCACCTGATCAAGGGCAACACGATGACGCCGACGTTCACCCGCGGACCCGGCGAAACGCTGGGTGTGTACGCCCTGGAAGCCGCGATGGACGAGCTGGCGTACCGGGTCGGGGTCGATCCGGTGGAGTTGCGCCTGCTGAACCGCGCGGCCACCGACCCGTACGGGCACCCCTGGTCCAGCGACGGTTTCGAGGAGTGCCTGCGGGTGGGCGCCGAGGCGTTCGGCTGGAGCGAGCGGGACCCGGCGCCGCGCTCGCGGCGCGAGGGCAACTGGCTGATCGGCCAGGGAATGGCGGCCGCGGCGTACCCGGTCGCGTTCTTCATGCCGGTGCAGCACGCCCGGGCGCGGGTGTACTCGGACGGCAGCGCTGTCGTCGCGGCCGGCGCCCAGGAGTTCGGGACCGGCACGCTGACCGCGATGACGCAGGTGGCGGTCGACGCGCTCGGCATGTCGCTGGACACGGTGCGGTTCGAGGCCGGCGACACCGACCTGCCGAACACGTCGTCCGCGGTGGGTTCGATGGGCGCGACGATGGTCAGCTCGGCGGTGCACGACGCCGGTGTCCGCCTGCGCGAGCGCCTGATCGCCCTGGCGGTGGCCGATCCGCAGTCACCGCTGCACGGTCTCGACCCGGCGACGGTCTCGGTGCGCGACGGCCGGATGTCGTCGGGCTCGGCCGGCGAGACGTACGCGTCGCTGCTGCAGCGCAACCGGTGGCTGGACGAGGAGGCGCTGGGCTCCTGGACGCCGCCGCCGCTGGACACCCCGCACGGGCTGCTGACGTTCGGCGCCCAGTTCGCCGAGGTGGCGGTCGACGTGGACCTCGGCCTGGTGCGGGTGCGGCGGCTCGCCGGGGTGTTCGCGCCGGGCCGGGTGCTGAACCCGAAGCTCGCCCGCAGCCAGCTGATGGGCGGCATGCTGTGGGGGATGAGCCAGGCGCTGCTGGAGGGCAACCGGATGGACACCCGCACGGGCCGGTGGGCGGCGAACAACCTGGGCGAGTACCTGGTGCCGGTGAACGCCGACGCGCCCGACGTGACCGTCGAGTTCGTCGAGGTGCAGGACGACGTGGTGGGCCCGCTCGGCGTGAAGGGCGTCGGCGAGATCGGCCAGGTGGGCGTCGCGGCCGCGATCGCGAACGCCGTCTTCCACGCGACGGGCAACCGCGTACGGGAGTTGCCGATCGCCGCCGAGGTGATCCTCGCAGCCCGCCGGACCGCCTGACCTGGCGCCGCCTCGGCCGCCTGCCGGTTTCCGGCCGCCTGCCGGTTTCCGGCCGCCGGTCCACCTCGCAGGGCCGGGTGAGACGGCCGCCCGCCTCGTCGGTGGGCGGCCTGCCTCACCCGGCCTATCTCACGCGGAGGCCGTGCCCGCCCGGGGGAACGGGCACGGCACCCCGGCGGCTCACCAGAGACGCCGGCGGTAATGCCCGTGGTGGCGGTAATGCCCGTGGTGACCGTAGTGGCCGTGGTGTTTGTAGTGCCCGTGGAAGCCGTGACGCCGGGGCCGGCCGTAGTGCCCACGACCGTGCCCGCCGTGCAGCTTACGGGCGATCATCTCGAACAGGAGACGCTTGATGGAGCCGCTCACGGATCCTCCCAACGGATCGGAGTGACTTCTCACGGTAACCGTCCCGGTCGAGTGCAGCCTGTGCCCGACCTGACGGTTCCCTGTGACCGCGCGGGTGCCGGCCGCGCCGGAGGTCACCCAGCCGACACCGCGAAACGCTTGCCGGGAAGGTGAGACATCGACGAGTATGCGCGGCAGAGGAGGTGTCATGCGTGCCGTCGTGGTCACCGCGCCGGGCGGGCCGGAGGTGCTGCGGATGGTCGAGCGGCCCGATCCGGTTCCCGCCGCGCACCAGGTCTGCGTACGGGTGAGGGCCGCCTGCGTGCATCCGGCCGACATCGCCGCACGGGTGGGGCAGATCCCGGGCGGCCCGGTGCCGCCGCCGTTCGTCCCCGGCTGGGACATCGCCGGCGACGTCGTGGCGGTCGGCGACGGCGTCACCGGCCTGCGCGCGGGGGACCGGGTCGCCGGGATGATCCCCTGGCACCTCACCCGCGGCAGCGTCGGCGGATACGCGGACCTGGTGGCCGCGGACGCCGGGTGGCTGGTGCCGGTGCCGGACGAGCTGGATCCGGTCGTCGCCGCCACCGTGCCGCTCAACGCGCTCACCGCCCGCCGGGCGCTGGACATGATGGCGCTGTCCGGGCCGGCGACGGTGCTGGTGACCGGCGCGAGCGGCGCGGTGGGCGGTTTCGCGGCTCAACTGGCCGTGCGGGCCGGGCACACGGTGCACGCGTCGGCCACCAGCGGCGACGAGGAATGGGTGCGCGGGCTGGGCGTGGCGACGGTGATCCCGCGGACGGCCGCCCTGCCCACCGCGGCGGCCGTGCTGGACGCTGTCCCGCTCGGCGAGCCGGCCGCGGCGGCGGTCGCGGCCGGCGGCGTCCTCGTCAGCACCCGCCCCGTCCCGCCGGTCGAGCCCGCCCGCCGGGTGCGGCAGGAGGTGGTGCTGGTGCGGGTGGATCAGCCGGCGCTGCGCGAGCTCCTGCGGGGACGGCTGCGGACCCGGGTGGCGGCCACGTACCCGCTGTCGGAGGCGGCCGAGGCGCACCGCCGCTTCGAGGCCGGCGGCCTGCGCGGGAAGATCGTCCTGATCCCGTAGCCGCCGCGGCGCGCAACCACCTAACCGTCGGCGTCGCCGATCGGACGAAACCGCTGACGGGCACCGCCCCGGCGACCGACAGTGAAGGGGTGGCCGGCTCGACGTCGCACGACTCTCCTCCGCAGCTTCGCCGCCGCCCGGACCGGGGCGATCGGCGCCGGGCGCCGCTCAAGCCGCTGGTCGCGCTCGGGATCGCGGCCGTCGCGGTGGTGGCTCTGTTCGCGGCCGGCGCCGCGGCGCAGCGGTACGGCAGCGCGGCCACCGCGGTACCGAGCGCGCCGGCCGCGACCGCCCCGGCACGTGCCGTCCCCACCCGCCCGTCGCCGGCCATCGGCGACCCGGTGCGCGACGGCAAGTTCGAGTTCGTGGTCACCGGCGTGGACTGCTCGCGCACGAGCATCGGCCTCGAACACCTCCGGCGCACCGCCAAGGGCAGGTACTGCGTGGTGAGCCTCTCGGTGCGCAACATCGCCGACGGGCCCAAATACTTCCTGGGCAAGGCGCAGAAGGCGTTCGACGCGACCGGCGCCTCCTACCGCGGCGACCAGCTCGCCGGCCTGTACGCCAACCAGAACCTCACGACGTTCGTGCAGCGGTTGACGCCGGGCCGGCAGGTGGCGGGCAAACTGGTCTTCGACGTCCCGGCGACGGCCGAGCTGACCGGCGTGGAACTGCACGACTCGCTGCTCTCCGGCGGCGTCAGGGTCGCCCTCACCTCGTAGCCCGCGAACCGCGGCTCAGCGGAGGTCGGTGAGGTAGTCGGCCGGGTCCAGGCGGGCGGTGCGGCGGCGGTATTCGGCGGCCATCCCCGGCCAGTTCGTGACGACCCGGCCGGTCGCGGTGCGGTACCAGTTGCGGCATCCGGTCCAGACGCTGCCGGCGAGGCGATGCTGCATCTCCTCGTCGAAGCGGGCCGCTACCTCCGGCCGTACGGACAAAAGCTCGCCCGCCGCGACGCGCCGCACCGCCTGGACCAGATAGCGGGCCTGCGCCTCGTGGAAATAGAGCACCGAGGTGTTGCCCGTGTTCGTGTTCGGGCCATAGACGAGGAACATGTTGGGGAAATCCGGGACGGTCATTCCCAGGTACGCGAACGCGCCGTCGCGCCACACGCCGGCCAGGTCCTGCCCGGACCGCCCGGTGATCCGCATCGGCACGAGGAAGGAGGTGGCGTCGAAGCCGGTGGCGTAGACGAGCACGTCGCACAGATGCTCGCGGCCGTCGGCCGTACGAACGGAATTCGCGGTGAGCCCGGTGATTCTCTCGGTGACCAGATGGACGTCGGGGCGCGCCAGCGCGGGCCACCAGTCGTTGGTGAAGAGAACGCGCTTGCAGCCCATCGGATCCGCCGGGGTGATGCGCCCGCGCAGATGCCGATCGCGGATCTGCACGCGGCGCTGCGCCCGCGAGATCGCCCGCACCAGCATGCCGGCGGCCCGCTTCCCGGTCACCGCCCGGCCGGTCAGCACCGTCATCGCCCAGACGCCGGCGCGCGGCAGAAGCATCAGGAACGGCAGTTTCCGGTACGCCGTGACGCGCGCTCGCCCGTATCGGCGATCCACTTTGGGGAGCGTCCAGGGCGCGCTGCGCTGGAACACCGTCACCGACGCGGCGCGACCGGCGATCGCGGGGATCAGCTGGACGGCGCTCGCGCCGGTGCCGATGACGCCGATCCGGCGGCCGTCGATCACGACGTCCGGATCCCACCGGGCGGTGTGCATGGCCGGCCCGTCGAACCGGCCCGGCAGCGGCGGCACCACCGGGCGGCTCAGCTGGCCGGCGGCGGGCACCAGGACGTCCGCCTCGAGCACGTCGCCGGCGCCGGTGTGGACGCGCCAGCGGCCGGTCGCGGCATCCCAGCGGGCGCCGGTGACCTCGGTGCCGAAGCGGACGCGCGGGGTGATGCCGAGGCGGTCGGCGGTGGCGCGCAGGTAGTCGAGGATCTCCGGCTGCGGCGGGTACCGGCGGCTCCAGGCCGGGTTCGGCGCGAACGAGAACGAATACAGCGGCGCCGGGATGTCGCAGGCGCAGCCGGGATAGGTGTTGTCGCGCCACACCCCGCCGATCCGGTCCGCCTTCTCGACCAGGATGACGTCGTCGAAGCCGGCCCGGAGCAGCGCGGCCGCGGCGGCGACACCACCGAAGCCGGCGCCGATGACGACGACCCGAGGATTCACCCGGCCAACGCCCCGATCCGGTGGCGGTATTGGCTGCGCATGGCGCGGCGGCGCAGTGTGCCCAGATTACCGGCGGGCGGGCGCCGCACGATGTCACCCGGGCGCCGCGCGATCGCGTCCGGCCGGTGCGCGATCCCGTTCAGCCGCGCGATCTCGTCCGGCGGCTGCGCGTTCTCGTCCGGCCACGCGACCTCGTTCACCGGCCGCGCGATCCCGTCTGGTCGCCGCGCGAGGGTCTCTTGGAACTCGGTGCACATGGTGAAGGCTTCGTAGAACGGACTCATCCTGGACCGCCTTGGGAAGGTACGGCCGAACCTAGCAGCCTGTTGGCGGCGTGCCAACAGTGGACAGTGTCAGGTCGTTTCGAGCAGCACCCGCACGCAGGCCGCTGGGTCGTCGGCGAACGGGAGGTGCCCGCACCCGCGCAACGTCACATGGCGCGCGTGGGGGAGGAGGGCGCGTGCCCGGGCGGCCTGCCAATGGGGAAGGACAAGATCCCGTGTTCCCCAGGCGATCGTGACCGGCACAGCGATCGCGCTGCGGGCTACCGGTCCGGCCGTCGCGCTGGCCTGCGCTTCAGTCCGCCGTTTCGTCTGCACGTCGGTCCGTTCGTTGCCGTGCACATCGGTCCGCCCTGTGGTCTGTGCGTCGGTGCGTTCGCTGCGGTGCGTATCGGGCCGCTCTGTGGTTTGTGCGTCGGTGCGTTCGCTGCGGTGCGTATCGGTCCGTCCTTTGGTCTGTGCGTCGGTGCGTTCGCTGCCGTGCACACCGGGCCGCCCTTCGGTCTGTGCGTCGGTCCGTTCGCTGCCGTGCGTATCGGTCCGTCCTTCGGTCTGCACATCGGTCCGTTCGCCGACCTGCGCATCGGCCCGCTCGCCAGCTGCTCCACTGTTGGTGACGCCCGCAGGGCGGCACGTCGGCGCACCCTCAGTTGACGCACGTTGAGTGGACGTACGTTGAGTGGACGCACGTTGAGTGGACGCACGTTGAGTGAACGCACGTTGAATGGACGCACGTTGAATTGACTTGAGTTGACTTGACTCGACTTGATGGACGGTCAGCCGCCATGAGCCGATCGCCCGGCAGGCCGGGCCGAATCCGGGTGCGTTGATCAGCGCGCGGGCGTCCGCGAGGCACTCGGCGGCGTCGAGTGATCCCGGCCGGGCGTAGAAGAGTCCACACAGGGCGATGCGGCCGGCCCGGGTGGACAACATGGGTGGCAGCAGCGGAGCAAGCGCTTTCCCGCCGACTCGCGCGCCTGCCAGGACCGCCCGGCACCAGGTGGCCCCGGCCGCGTGGAAGAAGCCGACCGGCGAGAAGGCGACGACGGCACGCGCGAGGCCGCGCCGCGCCAGCTCGAGCGCGACGCCGCCGCCCAGCGAACTGCCGCCGAACGCCGGCCGCTCGATCCCCTCGGCGGCCAGGAACGCGGCGACCCGATCCGCCAGGTACGGCACCGAACCGGGAGCGTGCGACGGCGCCTCCGGCGTCACCGCAGCCTCGGGGGACTCGTCCGGTGGGGACTCGCCGAAGCCGGGCAGGTCTATGGCGATCACGTCATGGTGTTCGGCCACGGCGTCCAGCACCGGGCGCCACACCTGCCACCGGCTGCCCAAACCGTGGATCAGGACCAGCGGGCTGCCGCTTCCCTGCCTGTGGTGATGCACGCCGGCCTCCTTGTTGACATCGCGTCAACAACGATGTCACCGTACGCCCATGGCGCTTGACTACGACGTCGTCGTCATCGGGTCGGGGTTCGGTGGCAGCGTCAGCGCGCTTCGCCTCACCGAGAAGGGCTACCGGGTCGCGGTCGTCGAGGCGGGGCGGCGGTTCGCGGACGACGAGCTGCCGGAGACGTCCTGGCGGCTGCGCCGCTATCTGTACGCGCCGGCCCTGCGCTGCTTCGGCATCCTGCGGCTGACGCTGCTCGACGACGTGCTGGTCATGTCGGGCGCAGGCGTCGGCGGCGGGTCGCTCGGGTATGCGAACACGCTCTACGAACCGCCCGCCTCGTTCTACGCCGATCCGCGATGGGCGTCGATCACCGACTGGGCCGACGAACTGGCCTGGGCCTACGACCAGGCGAAACGCATGCTGGGCGTCACCCTGAACCCGGCCACCACCGCGGCCGACCGGGCACTGCGGGCGGTGGCTCAGGACCTCGGCGTCGAGAAGACCATGTCCCGTACGCCGGTGGGAGTGCTTTTCCAGGCAGGCGCCGATCCGTTCTTCGGAGGCGCGGGACCGGAACGCCAAGCCTGCACCTTCTGCGGAGCGTGCATGACCGGATGCCGGGTCGGCGCGAAGAACACGCTGGTCAAGAACTACCTGTACCTGGCCGAGCGGGCCGGCACGACCGTCCTGCCGATGTCGACGGTCACCGACGTGCGGCCGCGTGACGGCGGGGGCTTCACGGTTCGTGTCCGCCGGGCCGGGGGCGTGACCCGACGTGACCTCACGGCCGAGCAGGTGATCTTCGCGGCGGGGGCGCTCGGGACGCAACGGCTGCTGCACCGGCTGCGCGCCACCAGCCTGCCGAAGATCTCGCCACGGCTGGGCGAACTGACCCGCACGAATTCCGAATCCATCATCGGCGCGCGCACCCGGCGCCGCGGCGAAGACTTCAGCCGGGGCGTCGCCATTACTTCATCGGTCCATGTTGACGAGTCAACACATATAGAACCCGTCCGGTACGGCAAGGGCAGCAACCTGCTGGCGCTGCTGGCCACGGTCCTGGTCGACGACCCCGGCGGGAGGTCGCGCGCGGCCACGGCCGTACGGGAACTGGTGCGCAACCGCCGTGACCTGCGGCTCCTGGCCTGGCCACGACGGTGGTCCGAGGAGACCGTCGTGCTGCTCGCCATGCAGGCGCTGGACAACTCGATCACCGTGTACCGCAAGCGAGGCCGTCTGCGCACCAGGCAGGGCATCGGCGAGCCGAACCCGGTGTGGGTGCCCGCCGCGCACGACGTCGCGAGACGCCTGGCCGAGAAGATCGACGGCGTGCCGCTCGGCTCGGTCACCGAACTCGTCGAGCGGCCGGTGACCGGGCACCTTCTCGGTGGCTGCGGGATCGGGACGGTGATCGACCCCTACCACCGGCTGTACGGGTATCCGGGCCTGCACGTGATCGACGGATCCGCGGTGACGAGCAACCTCGGTGTGAACCCGTCGCTGACGATCACGGCGCTCGCCGAGCGGGCGCTGGCGATGTGGCCCGACAAGGGGCAGCCGGACCCGCGGCCCGCGCCGGGTGAGCCGTACCGGCGGGTGAAACCACGAGCGCCGGGGCATCCGGCCGTCCCGGCCGGCGCACCCGGCGCCCTGAGGTGGAACTGATGAGTTACTTCTGGAACTTGGCGTACTTGGCCCGGAACTTCTCGACGCGGCCAGCCTCGTCCATCAGACGCTGACGGCCGGTCCAGAACGGGTGGCTGGCGGCCGAGATCTGCACGTCGATCACGGGGTACGTGTTGCCGTCGGTCCACTCGATGGTCTTCTCGCTGGTGGCGGTCGACTTGGTGAGGAACGCGTAGTCGGCGTTGCGGTCGCGGTAGACGACGGGGCGGTACTGCGGGTGGATGCCCTGCTTCACGGTTTGGATCCTTTCCGAAGGGCGCGTCGTCGCGCTGTGGACGAAACGACGACCGGGGGCCGGAAATTCCGGTTCCAGGGAGTCCTGTGTCACACCCGAAATCCGCGTTGAGCAGGGAATTCTCAGAGCGCGTCCGGCTGGTGGAGGGCCGGGTGGCGGGTGCCGGGCGGGGCATACCAGGCGGTGTCGTCGTCGGTCAGCGCGGTCGCGATCCGCAGCCGCGCCCAGTCGTCGAGGTCGGGGAGCCGGTCCGGCGCGAACCATCCCACCTCGGTCGACTCGTCGTCGTTGACGCGCGCCTCGCCGCCGGCCGCCCGGCAGCGGAACCACACGTCCAGGTACTCGCACGTGTCGCCGTTGGGATAGACCACCGGATGCGACGCCAGCCCGCCGACCCGCTCGATCTGCGCGACCACGCCGGTCTCCTCGAGCACCTCGCGCAGCACCGCGTCGGCCGGCTGCTCGCCCGGGTCCAGGATGCCGGCCGGCAGCGACCAGCGTCCGTTGTCCGAGCGCCGCGCCAGCAGGATCTCGCCGGCCGCGTTGCGGACCACGGCGCTGACGCTCGGCAGCAGCAGCAGGTCATGCCCGATGTGCGAGCGTAACCGGGCGATGTAGGGGGAGATCGGCATCTGCGTACGGTACCGGCCGCGCCGGTGGCGGCTCAGGTGTCCGATGCGGCCCGGCAGCGTGAAGGCAGCCGGCAGGGCCATCGCCCGCGGGAGAGCGGCCACCCGATCCGCGGAGGCGCGCGGCGATGGCTGTCTACGGGCAGGGCGGGGCCGACCAGGCCGGGTGGGTGCCTCTGGTGTAGCGGCATCCGAAGTCGGCGGCTGCCACCGTGCGCGGGGACAGGATCGCGTCGCCGGCCGGGCGGTGGCCGGTGTCCACCCAGGTCACCAGGTCGTCGAAGGCCTCCTGGCGCTCGGCTGCGGTGAAGTCGCAGTGGCCGACGCCGCGGATCGCCCGGGTCACCAGCAAGTGGCTCCGGCCGTGCAGCGCGACCTCCCGGGCGTACGTCTGCTCCATCGAGAAAGGCACGAAGAGATCGCCGATGTCGTGCATCGAGAGCACCGGGACGGGCGGCCGGCCGTCGATGCGCGGGATGCCGGTGGCGCCGGGCGCCGGGCGCACCCGCAGGACCGAGGCGTTGAGGCGCCACTCGGCCGGCGAGGGCAGCAGGCCCGAGGTGCTGCGGTAGAACGTGAACCGGTTGTCGGTGACGTTGCCCGTGGCGATCCCGGCGGTGCCACCGGTCAGGCCGGGCCACACCCCGAACAGGAACGGCAGGTCGGTGAGCGGGGCCAGGGCGCGGGCCGCGTTCCAGTAGGCGAAGGCGCTGTCGAACCCGGGCCGCTCGCCGCCCGAGCGCCGCTCCACCACGTCACTCCAGGTGCGCCCGGCCGGGGTCAGCGCCGGCGGGGCACCCACGGTCAGGCCGAGCCGGGGGAGGATGCGGCTGACTTCCGTACGCCAGACGGTGGGGTAGTCCGCCGGAGGTTGCAGGGGGAAGCCGATGCGGACGCCGGCCAGCGCGGCGGCCGTGACGTTCGCGTCCAGGAAGTAGTCGAACAGTTCCTTGTCGCCCAGGACGCCGCAGGTCGGCAGCGCGCCCGCGAACGCGCGCGGATACCGCTCGATCGCCACCCCGGTGACGTGCCCGCCCATCGAGTCCCCGGTCATCAGCACCTGCCGGGCGGCCTTGCCGGTGACCGAGCGGAAGAGGGCGATCAGGGCGTACGAGTCCACGACGCCCTGCTGCACGTCGTACCCGTTGGTCGCGTAGCTGGAGGCAGCCCACGCGAAGCCTCGCGCAACGTAGTGGGCCCGCAGTGACGGATTGCTCACGTAGACCGTCGTGCCGGTACCGCGATACCCGTGCGCGAAGATCACCAGACGGCCGTTCCAGCGGTCCGGCACCTCGATGCGGTACGCGGTGCCGGCGGTGATCCCGGTGTGGGCGGTGGCGCCGGGGAGTGCGGTGAACGGCGTACCGTCCGGCTCGCAGTCCGGGTCGGCGACCAGATATCCCGGCTGGGTGGTACTGGGGGCGGGGGCGTCGCAGACGGGTGCGGCGGCGGGGACCGCGGCGGCCGGGACGGCGGCGGCCGGGACCGGGACGGCGGTCGCGGGGGCGGCGGCGGGGATGAGCAGGGCGAGAGCGGCGACGAAGGCGATCATGAATGTTACCTCCAGGTAACATTCGACGATCGGCATCGACTTCTGTCAAGGCCTGCCGCGGGGTGCGGGAGCGATGGCGGCGCCGGGCGTTGTCGTAGCACTCCGAGATGGTCCGAGGGCGTGATCCGATTCGCCCGTTTCCGGCCGCCCCCTTTTGCGCCGGCGGCGTGCTGATGGGCGCGCACGATCGTCGAGTCGACCGGGACCATCCAGTCGTTGTCGACGTTCGCATCGGCCTGTGCCCGGGGCGGCGGTGAGCATGGGAGCCGTTGGGGGGCGGGCACGTCAGGCCAGGGTGCACCCGAGCGGATCTTCCGGACAACGCCGTTGAGGACATGGCGGTCGTCCTCGCGAGGACGACCACCCGTCACCGCCGACGGCAGATGCGGTGACAACGATTTCACTCGGCATCGGTCAGCTCATACCGGCGGATCACGCCGTACATCATCCACCGTCATGATCCTTTGAAGACATCCTCTAGTCCCAACGCCGCTCAGTTAGGCGATGCAGGTGGGTGTCAAGGGTGTGTTGATCAAGAAGTAGGAAGCGGAGT